>JAULZL010000324.1:0-5399 GCA_032117355.1 Candidatus Nanopelagicales bacterium | reverse complement strand
CTTCCTCCACCCAACGGGGTATCTAGCAAGACATTGCCGCCGCCGTCGAGAACCGTCAACCAGACGTGTCAGCCGACCGTTCAACGGACGGGGCATCTGGCCGTGGACGGCGGACCGCGAGCCATTACGCTGCGCCTGTGACCGCATCTGCAGTTGCCAGCCGACCTGCAGTCGTGGTGATCCTGGCCGCGGGCGAGGGCAAGCGCATGCGATCGGCCACACCCAAGGTCCTCCACATGGTTGCCGGTCGCTCCCTGTTGGGCCATGTGATTGAGGCCGCCTCGGCTCTGGAGCCAGAGCACCTGGTGGTTGTGGTTGGCCACGGCCGTGATCTCGTGGTCGCCCACGTTGCCGAGATCGCCCCATGGGCCATGACCGTCGTGCAGCACGAGCAGCGTGGAACGGGCCATGCCGTCCGAGTAGCACTCGACGAACTTGGGGCGCGCGGCATAGCAACGTCCAGCGGTCCGATTGTCGTCCTCACCGGCGACACCCCCCTCCTGACCGGTCAAACGCTGATCCGGCTGCTCGCCGAACATGGCGCGGCGTCTGCGTCAGCGACCGTGCTAACGGCCCAGGTGGCGGACCCAGCCGGATACGGCCGGATCATTCGCGATGTGGACGGATCCCTGGCGCGGATCGTCGAAGACAAGGACGCCACCGCGGAGGAGCGTGCGGTAGGGGAGATCAACTCGGGCATGTACGCCTTCGCGGCGGACTCCCTGAGTTCCGGCCTGGGGCGGATCACGACAGACAATGCCCAGGGCGAGGAATACCTCACCGATGTGATCGGGGTGCTACGCGGTGACGGTGCCGCCGTGGCGGCGTCCGTCTGCACCGATGAACGGGAGATCCTCGGCGTCAACGATCGGCTGCAACTTGCACAGTCGGCGGCAATCATGCGCGATCGCATCAATGACACGTGGATGCGCGATGGTGTGGCCATCCTGGATCCCTCGAGCACCTGGCTCGATGTGGACGTGTCGATCGAGCCGGATGTCACCATCCTGCCGAGCACAACCCTGCGCGGACCAACCTCGATTGCATCAGGAGCGGTCGTCGGTCCCGGGACCACCTTGATCTCGTGCGAGGTCGGCCCAGGTGCGACTGTCCGGCACACCTGGGCTGAGTTGGCCGTCATCGGCCAGGATGCGGCCGTCGGGCCCTTCACCTTTCTGCGACCAGGGACAATCCTGGGCACCGGGGCCAAGGCGGGTGCTTACGTCGAGATCAAGAACGCGCAGGTCGGTGACGGAGCCAAGGTTCCGCACCTGTCCTATGTGGGGGACGCGGAGATCGGCGAGGGCACGAATATTGGCGCCGCCACCGTCTTCGTCAACTATGACGGCGTCGACAAACACCGGACCGTCATCGGCCGCGACGTTCGCATCGGTAGCGACACCATGCTGGTCGCACCGGTCACCGTCGGCGATGGCGCGTACACCGCCGCCGGCTCAGTTATCACCGAGGATGTCCCCCCCGGGGCAATGGCCGTGGGTCGGGCGAAGCAGAGAAATGTCATCGACTGGGTGCTCCGACGTCGGCCCGGCACATCATCGGCACAGGCCGCCGAGAGAGCGCAGGAGGACAGCTAGCCGTGAACCTCGTCCCCAACCACAAGCGACTCGTGCTACTGGCCGGTCGATCCCATCCGGCGTTGGCGAACGAGGTGGCTGATCAATTGGGCATCCCCCTGTCGAAGACGACCGCGTACGACTTCGCCAACGGCGAGATCTTCGTCCGCTTCCAGGAGTCGGTGCGCGGCTGTGACGCGTTCGTACTGCAGAGCCACACCACGCCGATCAATAAGTGGATCATGGAGCAGTTGATCATGGTTGACGCACTCAAGCGGGCATCAGCCAAGCGCATCACCGTGATCATGCCCTTCTACGGCTACGCCCGGCAGGACAAGAAGCACCGTGGCCGTGAGCCCATCTCGGCTCGACTGATGGCCGACCTGTTCAAGACCGCTGGTGCTGATCGGCTGATGACGGTTGACCTGCACACCTCGCAGATCCAGGGGTTCTTCGACGGCCCCGTAGATCACCTTTTCTCCCTGCCACTCCTGGCAGCCCACGTCGCGGGGCGCGTCGACCGGTCGAAGATCACCGTGGTCTCCCCGGATGCGGGCCGAGTGCGTGTCGCCGAGCGGTGGACCGACGTCCTTGGAGCCCCCTTGGCCATCATCCACAAGCGGCGTGACCCGGATGTGCCCAATGAAGTGCGGGTGTTCGAGGTGGTGGGTGACGTCAAGGATCGCGTCTGCGTGGTCGTCGACGACATGATCGATACCGGCGGGACGATCGTGAAAGCAGCCGAGACGCTACTCGAGAACGGCGCAGCCGATGTCATCGTGGCCGCCACGCACGCGATCCTCAGCGACCCTGCCAAGGATCGCCTTCAGGGGTCGCGGATCTCAGAGGTCATCGTGACGAACACCCTGCCCATCCCCGAGGAGCGGTGCTTCCCGAAGTTGACGACGCTGTCCATCGCCCCGCTGCTAGCCAAGGCGATCACTGAGGTCTTCACCGATGGCTCGGTCACCAGCATGTTCGAGGATTCCCCGGTCGGCCAGCCCTCGTCACACTGACCCCTCCCCGTTTGTCCCGGTATCCGCCACAACCGGCAGAAATCGGGCGCTTCGCGCCCGATTTGCCGGTTCTTGTGTCGGATACCGGGACAAACGAAAAAGGGGGGCGGGCCTATGCCAGGTCGTACACACCAACACGTTCCGGGATTGGATCGTTTGACGCTCCCGGGGGTGGGATCGAACCACCGTTGACGGATTCAAAGTCCGCTGTCCTGCCGCTAGACGACCCGGGAATGGCTGCCTCAACTAGACCGGGCAACGATAGTCAACGCCCCCACGGGGTCTGAAGGTCCGGTACCAATGCCGCTGCGACTCATCCAGGGGTTTCCGAGCAGTGTTGACTCGCAGCCAGTTCCTACGTTACCGTAACCTACGTCTCCGTAAGTTACGTTACCGTAGTAAAGGAAGAGGCGTGATGACGCTTTCCCCCGACATCGTCCGCGAGGACGTGTCTCAGGCTGATGGCACCTTCGACCCCCAGTACCTGGGTCGACCAATGAAGATTGCCATCGGAGCCTTCGTGGTGATTCCACTCCTGGCGGTCGCCGCCGCCGTCCCCGTTGCATTCGGCGGATGGCTGAGTTGGGTGGACATCGCGCTCGCCGTCCTCTTCTGGGTGGGCACCGGCCTCGGAATCACCGTCGGCTACCACCGCTACTTCACGCACGGTTCCTTCAAGGCGAAGCGTCCGGTCAAGATCGCACTTGCCGTGCTGGGCTCAATGGCCCTTCAAGGTTCGTTGGATCAATGGGTCGCTGATCACCGCAGGCATCATCAGTTCTCAGATGAGGTAGGGGATCCGCACTCCCCATGGCGCTACGGGACCTCCAAGCGCGCCATAGCCAAGGGACTTGGCTACGCCCACGTGGGATGGCTATTCGAGGATCAGAACACCCCGATTGCGCAGTACGCGCCCGACATCAGGGCTGACAAGGATCTCAATTTCATCAGCAAGTACTTTCCGGCGTTGGTCCTGGCCAGTGTTCTACTGCCTGCCATCCTCGGTGGACTGATCACCTGGTCGTGGGCCGGTGCGCTGACTGCCTTCTTCTGGGCAGGGTTGATCCGCATCGCTTTCCTTCATCACGTGACCTGGTCCATCAACTCCATCTGCCACGTATTTGGAACCCGGCCGTTCAAGTCGCGCGACCTTTCGAGCAACGTTCCGTGGCTGGCGATCCCGGCCTTCGGCGAGTCCTGGCACAATCTCCATCACGTCGAGCCGACAGCTGCACGTCACGGCGTGCTGAAGGGCCAGTTCGACCTGACGGCCGAACTCATCCGACTGCTGGAGAAGATGCGCCTGGCAACTGACGTGCGCTGGCCGAAGCCCGAGCGCATCGCCGGAAAGTTGAAGGATCCGTTGATGCGACCCCAGGTTCGTGGCTACGCCGAGTCAAAGAGTTCATGACGGCGGAAACGCCACACTCGCGAGGGGGACCAGCCGTGGTCAACATTTCTGAGGAAGACGAAGACGACCTCGACATAGGCGCAATGGGAGGTCACCGGGCAACGGTGACCTCCCTGCCTGTCGTTGTCGCTCGCGAAGCGCGACGGCCTGCGCCCCGCGAGCGTGTGCGGATGAGCGGGCAGGAACGGCGCGAGCAACTCCTTGACGTCGGACGTCGTCTCTTCGCCGAAAAGGGCTTCGAGGCAGTCAGCGTCGAAGAGATTGCAGCCAAGGCGGGTGTCTCCAAGCCCGTTGTGTACGAGCACTTCGGCGGCAAAGAGGGCCTATATGCCGTGGTCGTCGATCGCGAGATGACCTACCTTCTCGTCTCTATCAGCGATGCCCTCGGTGACCTCGAAGACGAGTCAGCCAACGCGCGCATGCTCCTCGAAAGGGCAGCCCTTGCCCTCTTCGACTACATCGATCTCTACCCGGACGGGTTTCGGATCCTGGTTCGCGACACCCCGGTCTCCAGGGATCCTGATGGACCCGGAGTGCTGAACGGCCAACTTGGATCCTTCGCCAATGTGATCGGCGATGTCGCCGCACGAGTTCAGGACCTACTCGCAGCCCAGTTCAAATCTCACAAGCTGAGCCCGAAACTCGCGCCGATGTACGCCCAGATGCTCGTCGGCATGGTCTCCCAGACCGGCCAGTGGTGGCTGGACGTTCGCAAACCCAAGAAGGACGAGGTCGTGGCGCACCTGGTCAACCTCGCCTGGAAGGGCCTCGAGCAGATGGAATCAAAGCCCCGGCTGATCAGCAAGGACACCTGACCCAGCAGCGAAATCTTGACGTCAAGACTCTTGACCTACGATCAGTAGGTGCTTGAGCAGACTGAGGACGAAGTCGACGACCTAGTCTCCTCATGGAGACGGGAGCGGCCAGATCTCGACATTGATCCCCTGCAGGTGCTCTCCCGGGTGACCAGGCTGGCAAGAACCCTCGACGATGCTCGGCGGTCGGCCTTCGCTGAGGTCGGCCTAGACCTCTGGGAGTTTGATGTCCTGGCGGCCCTGCGCAGGGCCGGACAACCGTACGCCGCCTCGCCCGGCCAACTCGGCAGCCAAACCCTGGTCACGAGCGGCACCATGACGAACCGCGTCGATCGACTCGAGCAGCGTGGCCTCGTCCGCCGCGAGAGATCCCCGGACGACCGGCGCGGTATCCGCGTGGTCCTGACCGAGGCCGGCCGGGAAGCCGTCGACCAGGCGTTGAGCGACCTGCTCGAACGCGAGCGGTTGATCCTTTCTGGCTTGGATCCAACCCAGCGCGCTGAACTCGCATCCCTCCTTCGAGCCCTTATGCGGGCAGCTACACCTGAGGTCACTGACACTTCCCCTGGATGAATGCCTTCGT
>JAULZL010000323.1:0-13628 GCA_032117355.1 Candidatus Nanopelagicales bacterium | reverse complement strand
GGTGGGTGTCTACCAGGGCTCGGCCCGACCGCCCGTGACTGCGCTGGTCGTAGAGCACCAGCCGCGCGCGGCCTTGCAGGGCGAGACGCTGAAAATAAAAGGACGCCGAACTGAGGGCGTAGCCATGGCAGAAAATCACTGTCAGCGGCGTGGCGAGCGGCCCGGGGTCGTCAACCTCGACGTGCAGGACGGTGCCGTCGTCCGCCATGATCTCTCGCACCTGGGGGTGGAAGTCGTGCATGTGCCAGGACTCATCGGACCGCGCTGTACGCGAGACGAAGGCCCGCTCCGCAGCCGCTCCCAGGGCAGCCCCGGCAGCAAGTGCCCCGGCCGCCAGCAGGCCACCGCCGACGAGCCGCAGGGGCCCGGTGAGATCACGGCTCACGACGACCCCACGTACCGTCTGGGCACCCTGCCTCCTACTCGCGTGACAATCTCGTAACCGATCGTCCCACTTGCCTGCGCAAGGTCATCCGCCGTGAGTCCTCCCACGCCGAAGATGACGACCTCATCACCCTCGCGAGCATCAGCCTGCTCGTCACCCAAGCCAACGACGAACTGGTCCATTGCCACTCGGCCGATGACCGGTGCCACTTGGCCATTCACCATCACGTGCGCCCGATTGCTGGCCGACCGGGGCATGCCGTCGGCATATCCCAAAGGCACCAGCCCAATCCGCATCGGTCGCTGCGCCGTGAACGTCCCGCCATAGGAGACCGACTGCCCGGCGGGAATGGTCTTGACCAGAGACAGGGAGGTGCGCATGGTCATCGCCGGACGCAGGCCGAGTTCATCGGCACCGTCGGGATGGGTCGGCGAAACTCCGTACATCGCAATACCGACTCGGACGAGGTCGTAGTGCAGATCAGGTTCAGTGAGGGTCGCGGCGCTGTTGGCGATGTGCCGGAACCGAATGTCGAACCCGGCACGCGAGGCTATTGCGCAGGCCTTGTCGAAGAGGCCCTGCTGAACTCGAATGGACGGATGGCCGGGCTCATCGGCCCGAGCGAGGTGCGACCAACAGCCGACGACCTCGATTCGCTGGCGCTCCTGCAGTTCTGCGGCCATCCGGAGCAGGTCTACCCACTCCCAGACGGGGGCGCCATTGCGCGAAAGGCCGGTATCGACCTTCAAGTGAACCTTGGCGCACACTCCAACTCGATGTGCGGCCTCGCCGACCTCGGCAAGGGCCTGCTCGGAGGAGACCCCCAGGTCGACCTGAGTGGCGAGGCAGTTCTTCAGGTGCTCCTCCCCTGGGGCCCAGAGCCAGGCGAGGATTCGGCCGCCATCGCCAGCCTCCCGAAGGGCGCGGGCCTCGGACGGCAGCGCAACCCCAAGCCACTCGGCCCCGCAGCGACGGGCTTCGCGGGCAACCTCCACCATGCCGTGGCCGTAGGCATCGGCCTTCACCACCGCCATCACGGGTAGGGGCCCCACTGCATCGTGGACTATCCCAAGGTTGTGCCGGATCGACGAGAGGTCGACCACTGCCTCCGCGCGAGTCACCTGCTGATTGTCCCCGATGAGCGATCCACAGCCGCATCTCGGGCTCCATCAACCGGGCGTGTCACGTCCTCCCACATGACCGAGCCGAGTTGGTGGGCAATCCCCGAGGCGGTCGGGTGTCCGCTCCGAGCGGCGCGCTGGCCAGCAAGGCCATGGACGAGGCACGCAGCAGCGGCAGCCTGCGCCGCGTCGTCATCCGAGGTGATCTCTCCACCCGCCCAGGCCGTTGCCAGGAAGCCCGCCAAGCATCCGGCCAGGACATCCCCGCTTCCAGCCGTCGCCAACGCAGCAGTTCCGGCGCGGTCTATGAAGCAGGCGCCGTCAGGGGCCGCGATCACCGTGCCCGGCCCCTTCAGGAGGACGATTGCCCTCAACTGCCGCGCTAGGTCCATGGCGCCAGTGCAGCGGTCGTCGTCGATCACTCCACCGAGTCGGCTGAACTCACCCTCGTGCGGGGTCAGCACGGTCGGCGCGGTTCGACTACGGATGAGGGCCCGAAGCTCCGGCGCCTCCGCGACGGCGGTCAGCGCCCCGGCATCAAGCACCACCGGGACGGGTTGCTGCAGGATTGCCTCGATCGCCACTTGGTCGTCCGAGCTGCCGGTGAAACCAGGGCCACAGGCCCAGGCATGCACCCTTCCCTCGCGCAGATCCCGCGCGACAACGACCTCGGGATGCGCTGCAATCACCGTGGGTGCAACCGCATCCCCGCGGTCCAGGTAGACAACCATGCCTACCCGAGCGGGCAGTGCACCGGCAACGCACAGCAGTGCCGCGCCTCGGTACTGCGCGCTCCCGGCGGCGATGCCCACCACTCCTCGTCGGTACTTGTGATCTGCGAACGCGGGGACCGGGAGGCATTGAACTAGGTCCAGGGCCTCCAAGCAGCGGGCGATCGGCCGACCGAGTGCGCTGTTGACCCCGATGTCGACCGTGCTCACCTGCCCGGCGAATTCCATGCCGGGCCAGACCACGAGACCGGGCTTGATCGCGGCGAATGTGACGGTGCGGTCAGCGCAAAAAGCCAGCCCGAGGACAGCCCCGGTATCAGCATCGACGCCTGATGGGATGTCGACAGCGATGCGGAGCGCCGTGCTGTCATTAGCCCGTTGCACGATGGTTGCCGCGGGCTCCCGCAGGGCACCTTTCGCCCCGATCCCGAGGATGCCGTCAAGGATGACGTCCGCGTGGGCAATGACGTCTGCCGCTGCGGGCGACCAGCCATGGGCCCGGCCACCGGCTTTGCGCAAGGCTTCCAGGCCAGCCTCATGTGCCCGATCGCCAGCCAGGAGAGCGTCCACTTGTGCACCGCGCCCACGCAGCACAGCACCTGCATAGAGGGCGTCACCGCCGTTATTGCCGCTTCCGACCAGCAGCACGACGCGCGCGCCGACGACTGGGCGGTCAGCCTCGCGCAGCAATCGGATGACCTGAGTTGCCAGGGCGAATGAGGCGCGAGCCATGAGGGTGCCCTCCGCGAGCTCGACTGGATAGGCGTGCTCGGCTGCCCGCACGTCACTTGATAGGTGAACGGCAATCACCCTGCCGACCCGCCTTCCGCGACAACATATGCGATTGCATGGCCGCCGTCGTGGCTCAGCGATAGGTGCCACCGGGTGATACCCCGGTCCGTGGCCGCATCGGCGACCGTTCCGCTCAAGGAAAGAATCGGATCGCCATCGTCACCGGCGAGGACTTCGCAGTGATGCCATTGGAGCCCATGAGTCTTGACGAGTACCTTTGCCACCGCCTCCTTGGCAGCAAATCGAGCCGCGAGGGACTGCGCACTTCTCACCCGACCATCAGCGTTCCTGGACTCAGCCACCGTGAAGACACGGTCGACGAACCTCGGGGTGCGCTCGATGACTCCGGCGAACCGGGTCACATCCACGATGTCAACGCCGATGCCGACCACCGACGCGGGAAGGCCTTTCATCACTACTCGACAGTGACGGACTTCGCCAGGTTACGCGGCTGGTCGACGTCATGGCCCTTCGCGGTGGCCATCTCACAGGCGAAGACCTGCAGCGGGACCGTGGAAACCAGCGGCTGCATCAGGGTCGGTACAACCGGAACACGAATGACATGGTCACTGAAGGCCGCGATCTTCTCGTCGCCCTCCTCAGCGATGGCGATGATCCGCGCTCCGCGCGCCCTGACCTCCTGAATCGCCGAGATCATCTTGTCGTGGATGACAGCACGACCGCGCGGTGACGGGACGATGACGACAACCGGCACGCCCTCCTCGATGAGCGCGATGGGCCCATGCTTCAGTTCACCGGCCGCGAAGCCCTCCGCGTGCATGTAGGCGAGTTCCTTGAGCTTGAGCGCTCCCTCGAGCGCCACCGGGAATCCGACGTGTCGGCCGATGAAGAGGACGGATGAAGAATCCGCCAGCTCGCGAGCGATGGCTCGAACCGGCTCAACCGTGTCCAGGACTAGATCCACCTTCTGCGGCATGTCTGCCAAGTCGCCCATGATCGCGCGGATCTCGTCCGGGTACATGACCCCTCGCACCTGCGCGAGATACAGGCCGACGAGATACGCAGCGATGATCTGGGTGAGGAAGGCCTTCGTGGACGCGACCGCGATCTCCGGCCCGGCGTAGGTGTACAGGACTGCGTCAGCCTCACGTGGGATCGTCGACCCAACGGTATTGCAGATCGCGAGGGTTCGGGCGCCCTGCTCGGTGGCATGCCGCAATGCCATCAGAGTGTCCATCGTTTCGCCGGACTGGCTGATCGCGATCACCAGAGTTTCTGGTCCAACGATCGGGTCCCGGTAACGGAACTCACTCGCCAACTCAACCTCGACCGGGACGCGCGTCCAATGCTCGACGGCGTACTTGGCGACCATTCCTGCGTGGTAGGCGGTGCCGCAAGCGACGACGACGACCTTGGTAACGCGCCGCAGGGAGGCGTCATCGAGTCGCATTTCGTCCAGCTGCAGTTGGCCATCCTTGGTGATGCGCCCACGTAGTGCGTCCGCAACGGCCTTCGGCTGCTCGGCGATCTCCTTCAGCATGAACAGGTCGTGCCCGCCCTTCTCCGCAGCCGATGCGTCCCAGTCGACGGTGAACGGCCGAGCCTGGACGTTCTCTCCGTCGAAGTCCATGATCGACACCCCCTCCGGGGTCAGGGTCACGATCTGGTCTTGGCCGAGTTCGAGCGCATGTCGGGTGTGCTCGACGAACGCAGCGACGTCCGATGCGAGAAAGTTCTCGCCCTCGCCAACACCGACCACCAGCGGGGAGTTTCTGCGCGCACCGACGACAAGGTGCGGATGGGCCGGCATGACCGCGACCAGGGTGAAGGCCCCGTCGAGCTCTTGGCATACGCGGCGCATGGCCTCAGTGAGGTCGTTGTCCGCACCGGGGAGAGTACGAGCGAGGAGGTGGGCTACAACCTCGGTATCGGTGTCGGATGACAGGTGCACGCCGTCCGCCGTCAACTGCTCACGGAGTTCAGCGAAGTTCTCGATGATGCCGTTGTGGATGACCGCGACGCTGCCGTCCTCACTCACATGCGGGTGGGCATTGCGGTCGGTTGGCCCACCGTGCGTGGCCCAACGAGTGTGGCCGATCCCTGTCGTGGACTCAGGAAGGGGGTTCTCGCCGAGGAGGGACTCCAGATTGGCGAGCTTGCCCGCCTTCTTTCGGACGTCCAGCCGGCCGTCGGCGATGACTGCAACGCCAGCCGAGTCGTAGCCGCGATACTCCAACCGTCGCAGCCCGGCAACCACCACAGCAAGGGCTTGCTTGTCGCCGACATAGCCCACGATTCCGCACATGGCGGTCAGCCTACGCGTGCCGCAGGGCCGGTTCGGCCGTCTGCGAGCACGCCATCCGGAAGAGATCTAGCGCAATGGCAGCGATGCGCGTACCACGGCACTGAGGTCATCTGAAATGCGCTGAGCCACTCCCAAGGACATTGCCTCGACCATGACCCGAATCACCGGCTCCGTCCCGGAGGGCCGCAGCAGGACGCGGCCACTTTCTCCGAGCTCCGCCTCCGCCTGCGCCACCGCGGCCGCAACCGCGACACTCTCCGCTAGAGCGGTCCGATCGACACCGGCAACGTTCACGAGCACTTGGGGGAGCTTGGTCACCATGGACGCCAGTTCGGCGAGGGAACGGCCCGTGTTGACGAGATGCGCCATGAGGTGAAGTGCCGTGAGCAGGCCGTCACCGGTTGTAGCGTGCTCGAGGAGCACCACGTGCCCACTCTGTTCGCCACCGAGAACATGTCCGTTGGCCCTCATCGCCTCCAGGACGTACCGATCACCGACACCTGTTTCGACGACATCAATGCCCGCATCCCGCATAGCCAGCTTGAAGCCGAGATTGGCCATCACGGTCGCGACAACGGCATTGCCTTCAAGGCGCCCCGAGTCGCGCAGCGACTGGGCAAGGATCGCCAGGATGTGGTCCCCATCGATGGCGTTCCCTGATGCATCAATGGCCAGGCAACGATCAGCGTCGCCATCGTGGGCGATGCCGAGATCAGCGCCATGTTGCACGACGGCTTCGGCAAGGTCAGCCAGATGGGTGCTGCCGCAACCATCGTTGATATTGAGACCGTCCGGCTTGGAGTGGATGGCAATAACCGTCGCTCCAGCGCCGGCATAGGCCCGCGGGGCCACGGTCGAGGCTGCGCCGTTTGCACAGTCGACGACAACGGTGAGTCCATCCAGCCGGTTCGGCAGGCTCTTGAGCAGGTGGGCCTCATAAAGGCCGACCGCATGCGAGTTCACGTGAACCCGGCCGACACTTGCCCCTGTGGGGCGATCCCACGGCTCGCCTACGCGATTCTCGATGGCGTCCTCAATGGCGTCCTCGAGCTTGTGGCCACCCTTGGCAAAGAACTTGATGCCGTTATCCGGCATCGGATTATGGGAAGCCGACAGCATGACGCCGAGGTCGGCATGCAATGCATCGGTCAGATAGGCGACCGCCGGTGTCGGGACGACGCCCAGAAGGGTGACATCGACGCCAGCGCTAGCCAGCCCAGCGATGACGGCCGCCTCGAGGAACTCACCGCTTGCCCGGGAGTCCCTACCCACAACCGCAGTCGGCCGATGCCCTTCGAAAGCGCCCACGTCAGCGAGGACGTGGGCCGCGGCCACCGAGATATCAAGTGCCAACTCGGCAGTGAGGTCCCGGTTCGCGAGACCTCGAACGCCGTCCGTACCGAAGAGCCGCCCCAATGGACTAGCGCTTGCTGTACTGCGGCGCCTTGCGAGCCTTCTTCAGGCCGTACTTCTTGCGCTCCTTGGCCCGAGGATCTCGGGTGAGGAAGCCAGCCTTCTTCAAGGTCGGACGGTTGCCCTCTGGGTCAATTCCGTTCAGCGAGCGTGCAACCCCAAGACGGAGCGCACCGGCCTGGCCGGAGATTCCCCCACCCGAAATGCGGGCGATGACGTCGAACATGCCCTCTGCACCGAGGCTCACGAAAGGCTCGTTGACCTCCTGCTGATGCACCTTGTTCGGGAAGTAGTCATCCAGCTCGCGGCCGTTGATGGTCCACTTGCCCGTTCCTGGGACAAGGCGGACGCGCGCGATCGCCTGCTTGCGACGACCCGTTGCTGCGCCTGGTGCGGACACGATCTCGCGATTGATGGCCGGTCGCGCAGCCGGCGTCTCTGAGGTGTACTCCGACGGGACCTCTTCTTGGTCGATGTCGACGTCCTCAATAGTGGCCTCGGACACTGCCACGATCCTCTCGTTGAATTCTGATTAGGTCGAAGTGATCGCTATTGAGCGATCTGGGTGAGCTGGAAGGGCTTCGGCTGCTGAGCCTCGTGCGGGTGCTGCGGTCCTGCGTAGACCTTGAGCTTCTTGATCTGCTGACGACCGAGCTTGTTGTGGGGCAGCATGCCCTTCACGGCCTTCTCGATGACTCGACGGGGGTTCGTCTCGATGAGATCGGTGTAGCTCGTGGATCGCAGGCCACCCGGGTAACCGGAGTGCCGGTAGTCCATCTTCTGCTGCTTCTTTTGTCCCGTCAGCACGACGAGTTCCGCATTGATCACGATGACGAAGTCGCCCGTGTCGACGTGGGGAGCGAAGATGGGCTTGTGCTTGCCCCGAAGCAGGTTGGCGGCATGGCTGGCCAGACGGCCAAGGACGATGTCCCGGGCGTCAATGACGTGCCACTCGCGGGTTATGTCGTCGGCCTTCGGCGTGTAAGTGCGCACGATTCATCCCTTGATCTCGTCGGAACCGGACTCTGCACACGTCACAAGTGACGCGTCGTACTCACGACCATCCCTGGCCCCGAGGCTGTGCCCAGCACAGCAGGGGCACACGCTACCGTCCGGCCCCCAGCCCGCCAAATCCACCCCGTTTGGCCGTTTGTCCCGGTATCCGCCACAAGCGGCATAATTCGGGCGCCTTGCGTCCGAATTGCCGCTTTTCGTGGCGGATACCGGGACAAACGGCACAGCGGGTGGATTCACGGTGGTCTACCACCCTGACCAAACTGGTTCAGGCGTCTCCACAACGGAGCCGTCCGAGCGGAAGACCCAGAAGCGGTCGAAGCCTCGAGCGAACCAGCGGTCGTGCGTGACGGCGACGACGGTCCCCTCGAATGCCGAGAGACCGATCTCAAGAGCCTCGGCACTGGCTAAGTCCAGATTGTCCGTTGGCTCGTCGAGGAGAAGCAGGGTTGCCCCGGACAACTCCAGGAGCAGGATCTGGAACCGTGCCTGCTGGCCGCCGGAGAGTGTCTCGAAGCGTTGCTCCGAGCCTTGGGCCAACTCGTATCGATCAAGGGCCCGTGCAGCCTGTTCCTGAGCCATGCCCGATCGATGCCCGTCACCCCGATGCAGGATCTCCAACAAGGTTCGGTTCGCCAGATCCGGGCGGACGTGGGTCTGGGCAAACCAGCCGGGCCGCACCCTCGCTCCGAGGCGAGCAACACCGGTGTGACCAACCGGTTCAATGACGACGTCATCCACGGGACGATGCTCGACTTCGGGGTCCGTACCCCCGAGGGCAAGAAGCCTCAGCAGGTGAGACTTGCCCGAGCCGTTGGCTCCAAGGACAGCAACCCGCTCCCCGAACCAGATTTCTTGATCGAATGGGCCGGTCAAACCGGTGAGGGCCAGTTGCTCGCAGACCACGGCACGCTTGGCCGTGCGTCCCCCCGTCAGGCGCATCCGCACGGACTGCTCGCGAGGGACGGCCACGGGGGGCCCTGCTTCCTCGAACTTGCGCAGCCGGGTCTGGGCGGCCTGGTACCGAGAGGACATTCCGTCGTTGAAGGTCGCCTTCACCTTGAGGCTCTGGACCAGTTCCTTGAGCTTGACGTGCTCCTCGTCCCAGCGCCGCCTTAACTCTTCCAGTCGGGAGAATCGGTCTAGTCGCGCCTCGTGGAAGGTGGCAAAACTTCCCCCGTGGACCCACGCGGTATTGCCAGCAGCACCCAATTCCACACTGATGACATGACTCGCCGCGCGGCTCAGTAGTTCGCGGTCATGGGAGATAAGCAGAACGGTCTTCGCACTAGCCCGCAACTGATCCTCAAGCCACGTCTTGCCAGGAACGTCCAGGTAATTGTCTGGCTCATCAAGGAGGAGGACATTGTCGGGCCCGCGCAGCAGGTACTCCAGGACGAGTCGCTTTTGCTCGCCACCCGACAGCGTTCCGACCATTCGCCAGCGAACCTTGTCGTACGGCTGGCCGAGGGCCGCCATGGTGACCTCGTCCCACAGCACCTCTGCCTCGTAGCCACCGGCATCCGAGAAGTCGCTGATCGCCTGGGCATAGGCCATCTGCGCAGGTTCATCCTCCCGCTCCATCATGACGAGTTCCCGAGCGTCGAGGGTCGCGGCCGCATCGCGCAGCCGCTGCGGGCTGACGCCAAGGAGCAGGTCACGAACGGTCCCCTCCTGCATCTGGCCGATGAACTGCCGCATGAAGGTCATGCCACCGCTCACCACGATGGAGCCATCTCCGGGGGCAATATCGCCTGCGATCATGCGCAGCAGGGTGGTCTTACCAGCCCCGTTCGCACCCACCAGGGCGGCTGTCGCTCCCTCCGGCACTCGAAAAGAAATGTCATCGAGGAGCACTCGGCCATCAGGCAACGAGTACGTCACATGCTGAACGTCAATATGGCTCACGATGCAACAACCGTTCGCACTTGCCGGGTCACGTACTGCCTAGCGAGAAGTTCCGCGTCAATGGGGTAGCCAACCTCCTCCAGTACCAGCGGGTACGGCGGCATCACCGTCAGCCCCGCTTCGCGAACCCTGGCCCGAAGGACGTGGGTGGGCCAGGACATGGGTCTTCGTCCATCCCCGACCGGCAATTGCACGCCGACCAGCGCGCGCACCATCGAGTGGCAGAAGGCATCAGCCTGCACGGACATCACGGCATACCCGAACTCGTCCCGCTCCCAGGACATCGCCTGGAGGGCACGGATGGTTGAGGATCCGGGCCTCTGCTTGCAAAACGCCGCAAAATCGTGTTCCCCGAGTAGTTCGCTGGCGACGGCGTTCATGGCTTCCAGGTTCAATGCGCGAGTCCACGGCAGCACGGTGAAGCGGTCCAGCGGGGCCGGTCCCCGCTGGTCATCGCAGACACGATAGGTGTATCGACGCCAGAGGGCCGAGAATCGAGCGTGAAACCCCAGTGGTGCAGGGCCAACCCGCTTGACGCGCACGTCGGACGGCAGCGCGCGATTGATGCGGCGCTCGTCGACCAGTCCCTCCAAGGCCTCTGGGGTCACATCCAGATGGGCGACCTGACCTCGCGCATGGACGCCCGCATCGGTCCTACCCGCGCAGGTCAGCAGGACATGCGATCCCACCAGGTGACCTAGGACTCGCTCCACTTCACCCTGAACGGTTCGTAGATCCGTCTGCCGTGCCCAGCCGGAGAACTCGCGACCGTCATAGGAGATATCGAGTCGCACGCGAATCAGCCCGCCGCCCGGTAATCCGGGGACGGGCTGATCGACGAGGTCGAGTTCGGTCAGGACTCGTCCTTGTTGGCTTCGGTGCCCTCGGCCTCCGCGTCTAGCGTGCCCGCTTCATCAACCTGCTCAGATGAGTCAACGGCATCAAGAACCTGCTCATCGGCCTCAACAACAGTCTCAGTCGTTGCAGCCGGAGTCTGCTTGGTTTCCGCAGCCTCCTTGGCAGCCCGCTTGGTGGCGCCCGTGGCTTCCGCGATGACCTGCTCCGTCAACGGCTCCACCAACTCGATAACCGCCATTGGAGCGTTGTCACCCTTCCGCGGGCCGATCTTGGTGATGCGCGTATAGCCACCTGGCCGGGTAGCAAAGTTCGGCCCGATCTCCGTAAACAAGGTGTGGACCACAGACTTGTCGCGGACGATCGTCATCACACGCCGACGTGCATGCAGGTCGCCCCGCTTTGCAAAGGTGATGAGCCGCTCGGCCACGGGCCGCAGCCTCCTCGCCTTTGCCTCGGTCGTCGTGATTCGGCCGTGCTCAAAGAGCGCCGTTGCCAGATTGGCCAGCATCAACCGCTCGTGGGCCGGACCGCCACCCAGACGGGGACCCTTGGTTGGTGTAGGCATGACATTTCTCCTGTCGAGTGAAGTTGATCGGCCGGACTAGAGCTGCTCGTCCTCGGCAAATGCGAGGTCGTCGTCGTCGTCCTCGTAGTAGACAGCTGCACCCGGATCGAATCCGGGAGGACTGTCCTTCAGGGCCAGGCCCAGGCTGGCCAACTTGACCTTGACTTCGTCGATGGACTTGGCGCCGAAGTTCCGGATGTCAAGTAGGTCCGCCTCGCTGCGCGTGATCAACTCACCCACCGTGTGAATGCCCTCACGCTTCAGACAGTTGTACGAGCGCACCGTCATGTCGAGCTGCTCAATGGGGGTCGAGAGCTGCTCCGCAACGAAGGCATCCGTCGGAGACGGGCCAATATCGATGCCCTCGGCCTCAAGGTTGAGCTCACGCGCAAGGCCGAAGAGTTCTACAAGGGTCTTGCCGGCGGATGCAACTGCATCCCGAGGACGCATGGAGTGCTTGGTCTCGATATCGAGCACCAACTTGTCGAAGTCCGTCCGCTGCTCAACTCGCGTGGCCTCGACCTTGTAGGTCACCTTGAGCACTGGCGAATAGATCGAATCGACCGGAATCCGGCCGATCTCCTGGCCGGGCTGCTTGTTCAACGAAGCCGACACGTAACCCCGGCCGCGCTCGACAACGAGCTCAATCTCCAACTTGCCCTTGCCATTCAACTCGGCAAGATGCAGGTCGGGATTATGCACCTCAACGCCGGCTGGCGGCTGAATGTCGGCGGCGACAACCTTGCCCGGCCCCTGCTTGCGCAGGTACATGACCACTGGCTCGTCATGCTCAGACGACACGACGAGTTGCTTGATGTTGAGGATCAGTTCCGTGACGTCCTCTTTGACTCCCGGCACGGTGGTGAACTCATGGAGGACTCCGTCAACCCGAATGCTCGTAACGGCAGCTCCCGGGATGGACGAGAGCAAGGTGCGACGAAGTGAATTGCCGAGGGTGTAACCGAAACCCGGCTCCAATGGCTCAAGGACGAACCGCGAGCGGAACTCGCTGATTGACTCCTCGGTGAGCATGGGGCGCTGGCTGATCAGCACGATTTACTTCCTTCCCGCGACGACCGCTATTTGACATCGCGTATGTGTTGTCGGCTGGCGGCAGCGGCACCGCCAGCCTGTTGTTACTTGGAGTAGAGCTCGACAATGAGTTGTTCGTTGACCGGCGTCTCGATGACCTGACGAGCCGGCAAGGAGTGCACGAGGATGCGCATCTTGGACGGGATGACCTCAAGCCATGCCGGGACAGTGCGCTCCCCGATCTCCGCGTGAGCGACGATGAACGGCGTCATCTCGCGTGAGCCCGGACGTACCTCGACGATGTCACTGGGCGACACGCGGTACGAGGGAATGTTGACCTTGTGCCCATTCACAATGAAGTGGCCGTGCGTCACAAGCTGCCGCGCCATGTCGCGCGACTTGGCGAAGCCAGCGCGGAAGACCACGTTGTCCAGCCTCGACTCGAGGATCTGCAGCAGGTTCTCACCGGTCTTACCGGACTGACGCTGCGCCTCCTTGAAGTAGTTGGAGAACTGCTTCTCCAACACCCCGTACATACGAGTGGCCTTCTGCTTCTCACGCAACTGCAGCAGGTACTCGCTGTCCTTTGAACGACCGCGACCGTGCTGGCCGGGCGGGTAGGGCCGCTTCTCAAAGGGGCACTTCGGTGACTCGCACTTGGCACCCTTGAGGAAGAGCTTCATCTTCTCGCGGCGACACCGCTTGCAGTCTGCGTCTGTATAACGCGCCATTTCTCGATCTCTCCTGTGATTGTGCGCGCGGTCAGACGCGACGACGCTTGGACGGGCGGGTTCCGTTGTGTGGCATCGGGGTCACGTCGGCGATGGAGCCGACCTCAAGACCGGTTGCCTGCAGCGAGCGGATTGCGGTCTCACGACCGGAGCCGGGACCCTTAACGAACACGTCAACCTTGCGCATCCCGTGCTCCATGGCACGACGGGCGGCTGCCTCGGCTGCCAACTGGGCCGCGAACGGCGTGGACTTGCGGCTGCCCTTGAATCCAACCTGCCCGGCACTCGCCCACGCGATAACCGCGCCGGTCGGGTCTGTGATCGACACGATCGTGTTGTTGAACGTGCTCTTGATGTGGGCGTGACCGTGGGCCACGTTCTTCTTTTCCTTGCGCCGGACCTTCTTGGCCGGGGCGCCCTTGGAGCCTGTCTTCGGTGCCATGCGTGTCTTCTCCTACGTTTCGAGTCTGCGTGGTCCGGCTACTTGCCGGCCTTCTTCTTGCCAGCGACGGTCTTGCGCGGCCCTTTTCGGGTCCGGGCATTCGTGTGGGTGCGCTGACCTCGAACGGGGAGGCCCTTGCGATGGCGCAGGCCCTGGTAGCAGCCGATCTCGACCTTGCGACGGACGTCGGCGGCAACCTCGCGCCGCAGGTCACCCTCGACCTTGAGGTTCACGTCGATCCAGTCGCGCAGGGCGATCAGGTGCTCGTCGGTCAAGTCCTTTGACCGCATATCCGGGCTGATACCGGTTGCCTCAAGGGCCTTTGCAGCCTGGGACCGACCGATTCCGTAGATGTACGTAAGTGCGATGG
>JAULZL010000322.1:4887-5311 GCA_032117355.1 Candidatus Nanopelagicales bacterium | reverse complement strand
CTCGACGGAGATCTCATTGAAGCGATCGACCATCGCCTTGGTCTCGGCGACGCCGAGCTGGACGTTCTCCAGGACGGTCTTGGTCTCGTCGAGTACGGGCTCCTGCTGCAGGATGCCCACCGTGTAACCGTCCATCAGCTTGGCCTCGCCATTGGAGACCTCGTCGAGCCCGGCCATGATCTTGATGAGGCTGGACTTGCCGGCACCGTTGGGCCCGACGACGCCGATCTTGGCCCCCGGCAGGAAGGAAAGGGTCACGTCATCCAGGACGACCTTGTCGCCGTGAGCCTTGCGTGCCTTGCGGAGGGTATAGATGAACTCGGCCATGGCCCGAGCCTAACCAGCGAGGTCGCGTGCGGCTAACCAGCGAGGAGCAGTGGACGAAGCCTCCTCGACGTGAATGGCGAATTGTCTTGTGAAGGAC
>JAULZL010000322.1:0-4862 GCA_032117355.1 Candidatus Nanopelagicales bacterium | reverse complement strand
TTCGAGGGATCGCCAGGGAACGACCCGAGCCACGACATCGCACGCTGGGCTGTCGCCGAAGACGAGCGATCGACCATGCCAAGTCGCTCCACAATCAAAACGCGATCGACGAGGTTTGCCTCGATCAACGCTCGTACGAAGTTGAGATCCTTCTCTCGACCGGCGCATAGCTTGGCCGCACACAGATCGTGGGGTTCCAGGCACCACCCGGTGAATTGAGTATCCCCAGAGGTTCCCGCGGTGTTGTCGTTCTGCACCTTCACCAGCCGTGGACGCCAGCCCTCAGGAAGGACGACAGTGGTGAGATCAACGCCATCAATGCTGAAGCCGTGCTCCTCATCGAAAGGTGACCACTCGCCCGCGACCCCTTCGATGACATCTGCCAGTCGAGCAATCTCCTCGTTGGAGTCCGCGATCGGCAGGATGTCGCACTCGCGGGACATCGTCGCCTCAGCAGGCAGAGCAACGTCGTCATAGGTGCCCAAAATTGCCTGGGACCCGACAACGATGACTTCGGACCTCTGGATGATCTGGCAGGCCGCGCGAATTGCATGCTCCAACTGCTCGCGGTTCATCGGCGTCCGTCCATCAGGGTTCGCTGGCGCTCGTGTTCGAGGAGCAGGCCGCCGAAGGGCGACACCTCACGCATCTGAACGGAATCGGTATCGAGGCCCGTCATGAAACGGCGTATTGCTAGAAGGTCCTCGGAAGAGATCAGATCGCTCCACCGATCGAGGTTTCTCAGGTGAGGCTCGCCCCGAGTGGTCTTCTTCAGTCGCTCAAGATTGCGCATAATCTGTGGCCCCCACTCCCTTAAGGACTCAGCGGACAGTTGCAACACGAGGCGCTGGTGGAGGCGCCAGCGCCGTTCGCTCGAGTGATCAAGATCCATCGGCCGCGCCCTGCGCACAACCTCGAGGTGGTAACCCATGCACGACAACAATCGCTCGAGCATGGCGTCGCTCAGGTGTATCCGGCTGTGCAACATCTGGCTCAAGCTGGGTTGCTTAACCCCGCTGAGAACCGACAACTGCGACTGCGTAGTACCCGTGCGTGACATCACATCACGGAGGATGCTGACCTGATCCATCCGGCAAATTTAGCATTTTTTGCTATGTCATTGTCCTCAGCTAGGGACCACCGGGGTTACCCGCGGCCGACCAGCGGGCAGCCGCGGGCCGACTGGACCCGGCCCACATGCCACGTGAGAGCCCGAATCCAGTCGGTGCCGGGATCCCTATGCGGCAGCCGAGGTGGTGCGCTTGCCACGACCGGGAGCCAGGACCGTGCCCTCGTCGACGCGAACGGTGATCTCCCCGGTGGCGAGGTCCACGGCCTCCATCAGGTCGTCTGTCTCAGAAGCAACAACAGCCTCATCGTGGCTGGGGACATCGAGATCCGTCTCACCCGACAGGCCGAGCTCCGCGCGAACCCCGAGCGCATCGGCCACCGCGCGTGCTTCGCTCTCCACCGCAGCCTCTCGCTTCACCCTCGTGAAGGTTGCAACCCCGCGCGCAAGGTCAGGGCCAACGGCAATCGCTTCGATGTCGTGGAATCGCACGGTGTGCGCCTGATCACCGCACGGCCGCTCGACCTCGCGACTGCGCAGTCGGCCGGTGACGACCACCGGCATCCCCTTGACCAGGGACTGCACGACGTTGTGGGCCATCGCGCGCCAGCAGGTAACGGTGAAGTAGTGCGTATCGCTGTCGACCCAGCGGTCACTGGACCGATCGAACCGCCGAGTGCTGGTAGCGATGCGGAAGGAGGCGACCGGGTCACCTCCCGAGGTGAAGCGCAGTTCGACGTCGCGCACGACATTGCCGACGACGGTCATGGTGATGTCATTCATGATTCCTCGCAGGTTCTCGATCACATCCGAGGTCGCTCCCCGGTAGCGCAACCGTGGCCTCGGCCGCCCCGAACGCGTACCTGCGTCGGCCAAGATGTGGATCCGGACCAGGAGGGACACGCGTCTGTGGATAGCCTCCAATCATGACGCGCATCCATCGTGCCTGGTGGATCGCGGCGGTCACCTTCCTCGTCCTCCTCGCCTCGGCGGCATTCCGCTCCTCGTTCGGCGTCATGCTGGTGCCCTTCGAGGACGAGTTCGGCTGGAGCCGTGCTGCCACCAGCCTGGCCGTCTCGATCAATCTCGTCTTCTATGGGCTGACCGCGCCTTTCGCCACGGCTCTCATGGAGAGGTTCGGGATCCGCAACATCGTCGCCGGAGCGATGGCCCTGATCGCCATCGGCACCGGCATGACGGTCTTCATGACGGCCTCCTGGCAGCTGATGATCCTGTGGGGGGTGGTCGTTGGCCTGGGCACCGGGGCCACCGCACTGGTGTTCGGCGCGTTGATAGCCAACCGCTGGTTCGTCCAGCGCCGGGGAATCGTCCTGGGAATTCTCGGAACGGCTTTCGCGACCGGCCAACTGGTCTTCCTCCCGCTCATCTCGCGGACGATCGAGCTGAGCGGATGGCGCACGGCCTCCCTGGGAATCGCGACCCTGGCCACGCTCACCATCCCGCTGGTGCTGCTGGTCGTCCGCGACCGGCCATCGGACGTGGGCCAGCGTCCGTATGGCGCGCGCGGTGACCTCACTGAAGAGGAGCAGACCGCGAACACAACCGGATCCGCCTGGCGTGCGACCCGAACGGCCCTGACGACACTGCGGATGGCATCCGGGACGAGGACCTTCTGGCTGCTCGTCGGCACCTTCTTCATCTGTGGCTGGACGACGAACGGGATCATCAGCACCCACTTCGTCCCGGCCATGCACGACCACGGCATGGGCGCAACCACCGCGACCGGTCTCCTCGCCATCGTCGGTGTCTTCGACATCATCGGGACGATCGGCTCCGGCTGGCTCACCGACCGCTTCAACCCACGCGTGCTGCTCTGCGTCTACTACGGGCTTCGCGGGACGGCGCTGATCGCGCTGCCCCTGATCCTCGGCCCCAGCGTGGCACCGCCGCTGATCGTCGTGATGATCCTGTTCGGCCTGGACTGGGTCGCCACCGTCCCGCCCACCGCGACCCTCTGCCGCGAGGCCTACGGGGTCGAGAAGGGGGCCATCGTCTTCGGCTGGGTCTTCGCCGCCCACATGGTCGGAGCCGCAGTAGCCGCCGCGGCCTCCGGAGCCTTGCGGGCCGCCAACGGGGATTACCTCTCGGCCTGGATCCTCGCCGGCGTTCTTGCCCTGCTCGCTGCCGGGGCGTGCCTGGTGATTCCGTCCACCCGATGCCGGGAAGGTGCGCCACAGTCCACCTGAATCGGGCGCAACGGAGCCAAGAAATCGCTGACCGCCACCGTGACACCGCAGTAGCATCCGCACCTGGAAGGAGGCCCCATGCGTGCATCTCTGCGGTCTGCAGTCGTCAGCGGCCTTGCTGGACTGGCCCTGGTGACCTCGGTCGGATCCGCCCCCGCGGCATCCGCGCACGCCCCGGCTAATCAACCGGCCGCCACGGTGTGCATCCCCTTCCTGACCGGCACCGGATGCGTGGTGTTCCAGGAAGCGCGCCCGAACCGGCCGGGCACATCCCCTGGCATGAAGGTGACCCTGAACCCGGACGTGCTGACCCCCACTGGCGACCTGGTGATGGAGATCAGCGGGTTCCGGCCCCGTGAGGCACTGCAGCGCTGGAACTACAACATGTTCGGCCAGCAACGGATGAACGAGTACACCGGGGAGTTCCGCCGGGCGGACAGCAAGGGACGATTCCGCTGGACGGTAGCCCCCTCGACCGCCATCTACGAGCCCTCGTGGGGCAAGCCCGCCCTGTGCGTCCGCGGAATCCGCTCTCAGCGGCTGGCCTGTGCGGAGTTCTCCGTGGCCGAGAGTTCGAGCGACCAGGGGCCGAGTACGCCGAGCGCTCCAGCGACGCCCGAGGGCGGGACGGCTACCCCGATCCCTTCTCCGAGCAGCACCCTTCCGCCGAACTGCAAGGACTACGGCTTCACGATCATGTGCACGGGATAGGCGCGCTGCACCCGAGGCCGGGCAGGCCCAGGACATCAGATCTACCAGGGTAGACACGTCCTCGACCTAGGTAGAAGATGGCTCGGTGAGCATGAACATTAAGAACGCCGAGGCCCATGCCCTAGCAAAGGAACTCGCCGAGCTCGAGCACACCACGGTCACCGAGGCCGTTGTCATCTCCCTGCGAGAGTCGTTGGCGAAGCGCAGATTGGAGGTGCGGCGCGCACGTCGGCTCCAGACCATGCGGCAGATCTCCGAGGCCTTCGCCGAGGACCTCCGAAAGAACCCGGGAGCGCCTTCGCTCTGGGAGATCTGCGACGACCTGTACGACGAGATGGGGCTGCCCAAGTGATCGTCGACACTTCCGCGCTGCTCGCGATCCTGCTCGACGAATCCGAACGACCGGAATTCGAACAAGCCATCTCCAAGGACCTGCTCCCCCGGATCTCAGCGGCAAGCTACCTGGAGGCTGGCATCGTGATCGATGGCCAGGGCAGTGCCAGGCGATCACGACTACTGGACTCCTACCTGGCTGCCGCAGAGATGACCATCGAGCCGCTCACGGCGGAACAGGCACTCATCGCGCGTCAGGCCTATCGGGACTACGGCCGCGGCAGCGGGCACCCAGCGAGGCTGAACTTCGGGGACTGCATGTCCTACGCGCTGGCACGGGCCCACGACGAGGAGTTGCTCTTCAAGGGCAATGACTTCACGCACACGGACGTTCGCGCCGCACTCGCCTGACTGCGAGCAGCGAAGCATCAGCCGGTTGACACAATAGGAACCTGCGCCCGTAGCTCAATGGATAGAGCAACCGGTTTCTACCCGGTCGGTTGGGGGTTCGAGTCCCTCCGGGCGCACGATTTGTGAAGGAA
>JAULZL010000321.1:0-27081 GCA_032117355.1 Candidatus Nanopelagicales bacterium | reverse complement strand
GACGTGCATCTCCCGGCCGATACCAGAGTCGCTGAGGAGCTCCTGGACGTCGAGAAGGCGGCAGGACGCTCCGTTGATCGCGTACTCCGAGCCACCGTTTCGGAACAGGGTCCGCGAGATGGTGACTTCGGCGTACTCAATGGGTAGCGCGCCATCGCTGTTGTCGATGGTCAGGGAGACTTCAGCCCGGCCCAGGGGGGCTCGGCCGGCCGTCCCCGAGAAGATGACGTCCTCCATCTTGCCGCCACGCAGGCTCTTCGCCCCCTGCTCGCCCATGACCCAAGCCAGCGCATCGACCACGTTGGACTTCCCAGACCCGTTGGGGCCAACGACACATGTCACGCCGGGCTCGAAGTGCAGGGTGGTGGCAGAGGCGAAGGACTTGAAGCCCTTGAGCGTCAGCGTCTTGAGATGCACGGTGCTCCGCGTCGAAGGAGTGGGCGGCGACCGCGAACTGCGGCCACGGGTAAGTGCCACACCCTACCCGCGGTTCGGCTCCGGCTGGGCGCTCGGTGGGCGTTGGCAGCGGGGGCACGTGAAGGAGGATCGGTTCATGAACCGCTCCCGGCGGATGGGTGTGCCACAGCGCCCGCAGGGCTCCCCCTCCTGGCCATAGGCGCACAGGGACCGATCGAAGTACCCACTCTCGCCGTTGACATTCACGTACAGGGAATCGAAACTCGTACCCCCCTGTTCCAGGGCATCCTGCATGACCTCGCGGACATTGCCCAGCAGGGTGCGCACGACCGCCGGCTTCAACGAGCCCGTGGCCCGACGCCCGTGCAGGCCGGTGCGCCACAGTGCTTCGTCCGCGTAGATATTGCCGATTCCGGATACCAGGCCCTGATCCAGCATGGCGCGCTTTACCTCGGTCCGACGGGCCCGCAGCCGCTCGATGAACTGCTCGTCCGCAAACAGCGGATCCAGCGGATCGCGCGCGATGTGCGCGACCGCCACCGGAATTCGTCCGCCGCCACCGTCGTCCACCACGTCGGAAACCATCAGGCCGCCGAAGGTTCGCTGGTCCACGAAGCGCACCTCACGACCACCGCCATAGAAGTGCAGCCGGATCCGCA
The DNA here is from genome assembly GCA_032117355.1 of Candidatus Nanopelagicales bacterium. GTDB lineage: Bacteria > Actinomycetota > Actinomycetes > S36-B12 > S36-B12 > REEB460. Next base: position 26,005 of record JAULZL010000321.1, on the reverse strand, counting down.
GGTGTGCCTCCTTCGGGGCTTCTGCAGGCTGCACCACGAGCTGACCGCTCATTCCGAGGTGGGCCACCAGGGCCGTGCCACCGGATCCGACCGGACCACCATCGTCCAGCGGCATCCACAGGTACTTGCCGCGTCGGCTCACGCATCGGATCGTGCGACCGGCGAGGCAACCCTGCAGGTCTTCCGATTGGCGGCGCACTGATCGCGGGTGCAGGACCTCGGCCCCTGCGATGGTGCGGCCGGCGGCCCAGATGTGCAGCCCGCGCCGAACAACCTCGACCTCGGGCAGCTCAGGCACGGGCGCTGCGGCTCAGGAGCTGCTCATAGGCCGCTTCAGCAGCCTGCTGCTCGGCAACCTTCTTGGATCGTCCCCAACCCTCACCCAGGATCAGCCCGCCAACCCTGGCTCGGGCATGGAACTCCTTCTCGTGGTCCGGCCCGGTGTCAGCCACCAGGTACTCCGGGACCCCGAGGTCGGCCGCGGCGGCGGCCTCCTGCAGGGAGGTCTTCCAGTCCAGGCCAGCACCAAGCTGCGCCGAGGAGGCGATAATCGGGTCGAAGCAGCGATGGACGAAGTCTGACGCCACCGGCGGCCCTGCTGAGAGGTACACCGAGCCGATCACGGCCTCCATTGCATCGGCCAGGATCGAGGACTTGTCTCGTCCACCGGTCGTCTCCTCGCCCCGGCCAAGGAGGAGGAACTCCCCCAGTCCCAGGGTGCGAGCCACCTCGGCCAGCGCGCGGGCGTTCACGACAGCCGAGCGCAATTTGGCCAGATGGCCTTCCGGGAGGTCGGGGTACATCCGATACAGGGCCTCAGTGACCACGATTCCCAGGACGGAGTCGCCTAGGAACTCGAGTCGCTCGTTGTGCGGCAGGCCACCGTGCTCATATGAGTAGGACCGGTGCGTCAGCGCCTGGTTCAACAGGTCGAGGTCGACGGTGAGGTCCAGTTGCTCGCGCAGCTCGCGTACCCGCTCAAGCCTGGCGATCATGTCACTCCCGCTGTCCGGGCAAAGGTTGCCTGAACCTTGCCGACGACCCCGCTACGCGCAGCCCGAGCTGCGAGCCGGATGCAGGCGGCGATCTCCGGGGCGCGGCCCGCCCCATGGCCAACCACTGTGACAGCGTTCACTCCCAGGAGCATTCCGCCCGCGAACTCTCCCGTGGCAACCTCGCGCATCACCCGACGCGCCGGGATCGGATTGCCGTACGCGCGCCCCATCCGTTCGGCCGACCAGGCAACTGCCCCCTCTATGCCCTTGAGGAGGACATTCCCGGTGAAGCCATCGGTGACCACCACCTGGGCCCGTCGGCCGGCCACGACGTCATGGCCCTCGACCGGCCCGGCGTAGTCAATGCCCGCCTCAGCAAGCCGTTCGGCCAGCAAGCACTCGGCCTCGCGGCGCAGGTCATCGCCCTTGCCCGGCTCGCTGCCGATCGTCAGCAGTCCCACGATTGGTCGGTCGATTCCAAGGGACTGTGCGTAGCACCACCCGGCAACAGCGAACTGAGCGAGCGCCTCAGGGGAGGCGTCCATCGTGGCTCCGGCATCGAGCAGCACAACCGGATGCGCAAGTGCTGGAAGCACCACTGCGATACCGGCCCGCGTCATACCCGAAATCCGCCCACACGTGAGGACCGAGGCTGCGACTGCAGCACCGGTGTGCCCCACGGACACCCAGGCATCCGCTAGCCCATCGCGCACCGCCCGGGCGGCAATGATCACGCCGAGTTCAGGGTGCTCGCGCTGGGCATCGTCCCTAACCGCATCAAGCGGGTGGTCCTGCATGGGTACTCCGCGGCGCGAAGGAAGGACCCGACACCAATCGGGGTCGATCCCTCTCTCGGACAGCAGAACAGACGCTTCGCCGGGCGGACCTACAAGAAGTAGGTCGACACCACCCGGATCAGCGGCGAGTAGCCCAACCGCATCCGCCACGCATGCCGGACCACCATCACCGCCGAGCAGGTCGATGGCCACCGTCGTCATTGCGGACAGGTCCCCATCCTCGGCGCCGAACTAGACGTCGAGAACCCGCCGCTTGGCATAGGTACCGCAAGTCGGGCATGCCGTGTGGGCAATGCGCTTCTCCTTGCAGCGTGCACAGGTCACCAGGGTGGGCGTTGCGGCCTTCCACTGCGAGCGTCGGCTGCGCGTGTTGGACCGCGAGGTCTTTCGCTTCGGAACTGGCACGGTTGTTCCCTACCTTCTATTGCTGGTCTGGTTCTACGAGGCCCGCAAGTGCGGACCATCGCGGATCGGTCGTTTCGTGCGAGTGTCCGGGATTATCGTCGAGCCGCACGCCGCATTCAGCACACAGGCCCGCGCAGTCCTCGCGACACACCGGCGCCATCGGAAGGGACAGCACCACCGCATCGCGCAGCGTTGGCTCAAGATCGATCAGATCGTCCTCGACCAGCGGCAGCGGATCGTCATCCTCACCGGCCTCCTCGACCACCGCGCCACGGGAATCCGTGGCGGGGTAGACGAAGAGCTCGGTGAAATCGACGTCTTCCTCCCAGTGCACCGGATCAAGGCAGCGGGCGCATTCCGCGTCCACGTCCAGTTCCGCCGTACCGGTCACTAGGACCCCTTCGAGGACCGATTCGAGACGCAGGTCAATCTCAATCGGTGACCCTTCCGGGACCCTAGCCACCGCGATGCCGAGATCCGTCGGTGCCGGAACCGAACGGCGAACCACGACCATCGACCCGGGCCTGCGGGGCAGGTTCAGAGCCCTCGTGTCGAGCACGAGCGGGCTTCGTGGGTCAAGGCCGGTCACAGTTCCCCTTTTGGATACGGCAACGGTGGCCTCGCGGGAGGCTGAGCGGACAGGATACCGCCCCCGGCCTTGCCCCGACTATCGGCGGCCGCCACGCTCCTCGCGCCGGCGATCGTCGCGGCCCTGCTCACCGCGGCCGCTCTCCCCGCGCCCGTTCTCCCCGCGCCCCGTCTCCCCGCGCCCGTTCTCCCCGCGCTGGACGTCAACCCATCCGGTATCCAGTCGGCGGTCACCGACGTAGATCTCCTCCGTGGCCGGATCCTCGTAGGACGGGGCCAGCTCGTCGTACATCTGGCTGCGCAGTCGTTCGCGACCGCGATCGACCGTCCTTAGGGTCTTCTGCAGGGTGATCTCAAAGGAGGCGAGCTTGGCGTCTACGTAGTCATCCGTCTCCCGCCTCATCAGGCTGGTCTCCTCCTCCACCTCCATCCGGAGGGCCTGCGCCTCGGCTACCGCGGCGAGGTACACCTCATGCTCGGAGATGAGCCGGTGGGCCTCGGAACGCGCCCGGGCTACGAGTCGCTCAGCCTCGCGACGGCCGTCCTGCACAACCGTCTCGCGATCGGCGAGTAGCTGATCGGCGCGCTGAACCGACTCGGGGAGCAGGATGCGAATCTCGTCGATCAGGTCAAGGACCTGGGACCGGTTCACGATGCAGGAAGCCGACAACGGCATGGACTTTGCGTCCTCAATCAGGACGATCAGTTCCTCGAGACGCTCTTGGAGGTCCATGGCCCTACTCAGCGCCCGACAGGCGCGTGCGAAGACGCTCGAGGACGGCTCCGGGCACCAGGCCCTCGACATTGCCGCCGTGCAGGGCAACCTCCTTGACCAGGCTCGAAGACAGGTAGCTGTAGAGCGGGTTGGTCGACACGAAGAGGGTCTCCACGCGCGCCAGGCGGTAGTTCATCTGCGCCATTTGGAGCTCATAGTCGAAGTCGCTGACGGCCCGTAGGCCCTTGACGATGGCTTGAATCCCGCGGTCGCGGCAATAGTCAACGAGCAGGCCGCCGAAGGAGTCAACGACCACGTTGGGGTACGGAGCCAGCACCTCGCGAAGCAGGTCGATCCGCTCCTCAACGGGAAACAGGCCCGCCTTCTTCTTATTGATCAGCACGGCCACCACGACCTCATCGGCAAGGTCTGCAGCACGGGCGAACACGTCGAGGTGACCATTCGTCACCGGGTCGAATGACCCCGGGCACACTGCTCTATGCACGGCTCGCCTCTCCTGTGTCTACGCGACCGTACCAAAGGGACGTGTCACCGTACGTCCGTCGTACGACCAGGGTCCAGTCCGGCGGCAACGGGGACTGGGGGTCCGAGGTTGGCCGCTCGAGCACCACGATGCACCCCTCGTCGAGCCACCCATGGGCTGCGAGTTGCCCGAGGAGTTCGCGGAGGCCATCGGCCGAGTGGTCGTACGGGGGATCTGCCAAGCACAGGCCGTAGGGCTCCCCCAGGTTTCCCCGGGAGGCGATGTCAGCAGCCGAACCAATGATTACTCGAGCCTGGGCCAGCCCACAGGCCTGAATATTTCGCCGGATCACGGTCGCCGCTGGCCGACTGCGCTCCACCAGGGTCACTTCACGGGCGCCCCGGCTGGCCGCCTCCAGCCCCAAGGCACCACTGCCGGCATAGAGATCCAGCACGCTGACCTCGTCCCAGACTCGATCATCCTCAACGAGTTGGGAGGTGAGGGACGAGAACATCGCTTCCCGGACGCGATCCGACGTCGGCCGCGTGCCCTTGTCGGGGACCTCGAGCCGGCGACCCCGGGCCGCGCCCGCGATGATGCGCGTCACGGGAGCACGCCGACGGACGATGTGGTGATGGGCAGACCTGCCACGGGCACCATCACGCCTTCTCGATGAACTCGGCCCGCTCGGTGCGCACCAGGCTGTCGACGGCTGCGCGCAACTCCGGGTGCCCGGCAAGCCCCGGGTCAGCAGCGACAACGACGGCCGCATGGGTCCGTGCCCGCACGATGAGCTCCTCGTCTCGGACGGCTTCGATCAAGCGCAGTGAACTACGCCGACCCGATTGGCTTGCTCCCAGGACGTCGCCCTCGCGTCGTGCCATCAGGTCCAGCCGGGAGAGCTCAAAGCCATCCGAGGTCGACGCGACCGCGTCAAGTCGCTCGCGACCAGGGCTGCCGAGCGGCGCCTCGGTGAAGAGCAGGCACAGGCCCGGTGCCGTCCCGCGGCCGACCCGGCCGCGAAGCTGGTGCAATTGGGAGATCCCGAACCGGTCGGCGTCCATGATGATCATGACCGTGGCGCTCGGCACGTCGACCCCGACTTCGATGACGGTGGTGGAGACCAGCACCTCGATCGGATCCGGCATGTCGGATCGCGCGAACCGCGCCATCACGAGGTCCTTCTCGTCGGCGGCCAGCCGACCGTGCATGACCCCGATTGACAGCCCGGCAAGCTCATGTGCGGCTAGCCGCGCGGCAACCTGTGCAACGGACGCCGGCTCCCCCTGGCCGTCTCCCTGAGCCGGGATCTCGTTCGAGTATTCAGTCAAGGCCTCGTCGACGTCCTGCCTGGCCTCGGTGTCCCGGGGGAGCTCGCCTTCCTCAACGAGGTCGGATTCTTCGTCCACGGGACCGATGCGCGAGCACACGACGAAAACCCGGTTTCCGGCCGCCACCTCCTCTCGCACCCGAGCCCAGGCCCGGGCCACGAGGGCCGGGGACTCCCGCACCGGGACGACGTGGGTTGAGATCGGAGATCGACCGGACGGCAACTCGTCCAGGGTCGAGACGTCGAGGTCACCGAACACGGTCATGGCAACGGTGCGCGGGATGGGCGTGGCCGTCATCACCAGAACATGCGGCCGGGTCCCATCCTGGGACTTGGCCGCCAGCGCGGACCGCTGCTCGACGCCGAAACGATGCTGCTCGTCCACGACGACCAGTCCGAGGTCGCCGAAGATGACCGAATCCTGCAGCAGGGCGTGCGTGCCGACCACGATCCCGGCATCGCCCGTGAAGACCTCGATCAACTCGCGGCGGCGCTGGCCGGTGCGCTGGGACCCGGTCAGCAGCGCCACCCCGGTGGCCACCTCACTGCCACCGAGCATCCCCCGCTCGGCCAGCGGTCCCAGTAGGGATGTGATCGAGCGGTAGTGCTGGGCAGCAAGGACCTCGGTCGGTGCGAGAAGTGCAGCCTGCGCACCAGAATCGACGACCGTGAGCATGGCCCGCAGGGCGATGATCGTCTTGCCGCTCCCCACATCACCCTGGATGAGCCGGTGCATGGGGTGATCACCGCCGAGATCGTGGGCGATCTCCTCCCCGACCCGATGCTGGCCGGCCGTGAGTTCAAAGGGCAGTCGCTCGTCGAAGGCGGTCAGAAGTGGCCCGTCGCGCGTCGCTCGGGCACGAGCCGGAAGCAGCGACGCTTCGTGGCGCCGCTGGGCGAGCACCGTCTGCAGGACGAACGCCTCCTCGAAGGCAAGCCTTGCCCTAGCCTCAATCGCCTGTTCCTTGCTGAGCGGCCGGTGAATCTGCTGCAGGGCCGGCCCCAGGCCAAGAAGCCCCTCCGCCTGCCGGATATCAGGCGGAATCGGGTCTTCAACATCTCCCAGAACATCCAGGACCATGCGGACAGCCTTGGCGATCCGCATCGATGTCACCTTGACGGTGGCGGGATAGACCGCGATGAACTCGTTGGCGAAAGCCGCCACGGCATCGGGGTCGTCGGTGAGGCCATCGGGGAGTAGTTGGTACTCAGGGTGAGCCAGCTGCCGCCGCCGGCCGTAGGTGCTCACCTGACCGGAAAACAGGCCGAGACGGCCCGGCCGCAACTCGCGCTCGCGCCACTGCTGGCTGAACCAGGTGACGGTCAGCTCGCCCGTGCCGTCGGTCACCGTCACTTCCAGGATGGTCCCACGTCGGGTCTTCATCTTCTTGGACGCAATCCGGTCGATCTTGGCGAAGATGGTGACCGCGTCCCCGTCCTGCAGACCGGCGAGATCGGTGAGCTCACCTCGATGGGCGTAGCGGCGCGGATAGTGGCGAAGAAGGTCGTTAACGGTCTCGTATCCGAACGCTCGACGCAGGGTACCGGCGCTGGTTCCGCCCAGGATGGAGGCAAGTGGCGACTCGAGCAAGCTTGAAGCCTGGGCCATCTGCGCGTCCCTTCTGGTTGGCTGGACACGACTGACCGGACCTGATTTGGGGTGGGAAGCACGGCTCGGCTAGCCTGTGGTCCTGCCCTCGGGCAGCATATTGACGCAGGGAGCACGACGTCACCACTTGGTCCGTCGCCCGTGGGTCATGGCCCATGTCGAATTCGACGGAAAATGAAGGAGTGCACCGTGGCTGCCACGTGCGACATCTGCGGGAAGAAGCCCAGTTTCGGGCACAGCATTTCTCACTCACATCGCCGGACCAAGCGTCGCTGGAACCCCAATATCCAGCGGGTGCGCACCCTGGTCGGCAAGACGCCGAAGCGCCAGAACGTCTGCGCTTCGTGCCTGAAGGCCGGCAAGGTCACGCGCGGCTAGCGCGCTACCTCACCGGCCCAGGCCGGTACCTATCCGATCGTCTCTAGTTCTCGCGGGACGTCTGCCGGACCATAGGAAATATCCTCAACCACGGCGATCCATTCTCCTGCTGGTGCCGTCACGGTCACCTCCGAGCCGATGCGCGCGCCCATCAGTGCTGATCCCAGAGGCGAGGAGATTGAGATCCGCTCCTCGTCCAAGAAGGCCTCGCTCGGGTGAACCGGACGCACCCACTCGCTGGTGCCATCCGCGAGGGTCACCAACACCCGCGCGCCCATAGTGACCCCGATCGCCGCCCGTGGACGCAGGTCCGGAATCACATCAGCCTCCGCCAGCAGGGCCTCAAAAGCAGCGGCCTCGGCAAGTAAGGCCTCAAAAGCGGCCACGTTTCGCTCATCGCGGTCGGTGTCCACAAGGAGCGGGCGCAACTCCGGCAGCCTTCGCAGCCGGATGTCCTCAATGCGCCGTTCGATCAAGTCGTACCCATCCCGAGTGAGCACGATCCGCTGGCCTTCACCGGCCTTGGCTCCCCGTCGCGAACCCCGTCGCGTACCCGTGGTGGACGTTGACGTTGACTTTCCTGTTAGCCGTGCCATGACGAACCTCCCCTGTCGGTTGCTGATGACTTTGCAGTGACGTGGTGCACGCAGTTGTAGCCCGGTGCCCATGGGGGCCCGGGCATCCGAGGTGAACATTTCCTGTGACATGGGTTGTGACGATGCGTGAACCGCTCTGCACGCGCTGTGTGTGAGTTGAACATCGAGCCCCTTGTGTCATGGCGGCATGGCCGCACGTGGCACAAGGTCTCTCGCCGCCAGCCCTGGGGCTGACCCGGCAACCGGGTGACTGCTAGCGCAGAGCACCGTAATGACGACTACCGGCGAAGGGATACTCCCCTTGAATGATGAGAACAATAGCGAGATACGGATGCTTCGCAACATGAAATCAGCGGAAGTGGTCGAATCCCCCTGGATCCGACGCCGATTCCCCGTCGACGGCAACCCCGGGTTTCCCCTGTCCGTCGCGAACAGCGCCAATCACGGTGAAATCCGCCGGCACACTGCGGTCGGGGGGGAATGTGGCTAGCAGGGGGTGATCCTCACCACCGGTGAGTACCCACTGGAGTGGATCGATGCCGAAGGCGGAGGCGGTCGATCGCAGCGCCTCCGGTAGGGCGAGGAACTCGGTCTGGATATCGAGCACAACACCCGATGCCTCTGCGATATGCCGAGCGTCCGCGATGAGCCCATCGCTCACATCGATCATCGCCGAAGCACCCGCCACGGCCGCGATGGGGCCAGCCCCATAAGGGGGCTCGGGGAATCGGTGCGCGTCCACGAGCACCTTCGGGGATCGGAAGCCCGCCGTCAGGATCGCCAAGCCCGCCGCCGCCCAACCGACGCGACCAGCCAGGGCCAGCACATCACCCGGCCGAGCACCGCTACGCAGGACGGCCGACCGCCCCTGTAGATCTCCCAGGGCCGTCACCGAGACGATGATCTGCTCAGCCGCAACAACATCGCCCCCGACGATGGCCGCGCCCATGCTTGCGGCCTCCTGGGCAAGGCCAGCCGAGCACGAGACAGCCCACGAGGCAGGCAGGTCACTGGGCGCACCGAAGCCGACCACCAATGCCGTGGGGACGCCACCCATGGCGGCGATGTCGGCAAGGCTGGCAGCCGCGGCCTTTCGGCCGATATCCACCGCGGTCGACCAATCCCGACGGAAGTGGTGGCCCTCGACCAGGACATCCGTGGTGACGAGCACGCTGCCGAAGGGCGCGGCGACGATTGCCGTGTCGTCCCCCGGGCCAAGGAGAACTGCCGGAAAGGCCCGAATATCCGTGGTGATCCGATCAATGAGCCCGAACTCGCCCACGCTGCCCAGCGATGCGCCGTCAGCCTCGCTCACTGGTGCACCCTTTCCCTGTTGAGGTCCTTGGACGAGGTCGGGGCGGTTGCGTGGCCAGGTGGAGGCCCCGCGGGTCTAAGGCGCCGCTACCCTCTCATGAGTCGGTAGGCCACCCCATGAGGGAGGGGAACAGGGTGCAGGTTGAGGCGTACGTGCTCATCCAGACCGAGGTTGGCAAGGCGGCCGAGGTCGTGCGAAAGATTCGGGAAATCCCGGGGGTGACCCTGGCCGAGGACGTCACCGGCCCCTATGACGTCATCGTCAGGGCATCCGCATCAACCATGGACGAGCTTGGTCGGCTTGTGGCATCCCGAATCCAGTCCGTCCCAGGGATCTCGCGAACCCTCACCTGCCCGGTAGTGAACCTGTGATCGAAGAACAGTGATCACCCAGGGCTACGGCAAGGCGGGCCTGCTGCTGACCTTGGCAGCCCTGAGCATGGGTGGCTGTGGCCGGAGCATTGCGGTCGACCCGCCTCCCGCAGATGCCACCGGGCGATGCAGTGCCATCCTCGCCGCACTGCCCGAGCGAATCGAGCAACTTCCCCGACGTGCGATCGAGCCGTCGTCGGCAGCCGTGGTCGCCTGGGGGGATCCACCCATCGTCATCAGGTGTGGGGTCGTCACGCCCGTCGGTCTGACGAGCACCAGCGAGCTGACTGTCGTCGATGGCGTCGCCTGGTTCGTCGAGACCCAGGGCGAGCGGACGATCTTCACAACTATCGACCAGCTACCCCTGGTCGAGGTCAGCGTGCCGCGCGCCTACGCGCCAGAGGCAGGGGTACTCGTCGAGTTCGCACCCGCGGTTTCGGCAGCCAACCCACGGGATGGATCAGCCCCCTGACGACCTATCTGAGTCCGGACCCCCGGAGCAGAGCGTCCTGCACGAGGTGCTCAACAAGCGCCGGATAGTCCACGCCCGAGGCCTGCCACATCCGAGGAAACATCGAGATGGGCGTGAAGCCAGGCATCGTGTTGACCTCATTCACGAGGATCCGGCGGTCCTGCGTGATGAAGAAGTCCACTCTGGCGAGGCCCTCGCAGCCGAGAGCCTCAAAGGCCTCGATAGCGCGCGCCTGAACCTGCTCCTCGACGGCAGGGTCAAGGTGAGCGGGAACGATCAACTCGGCAGAGTCATCAAGGTACTTGGCGGCGAAGTCGTAGAAGTCGTGATCCCCGCCGACCACGATCTCCGCACAACGACTGGCCATCGGCTCCCCGGTGGGCCGGACAAGCACCCCGCACTCGATCTCCCGGGCCCCCTCAACCGATGCCTCCACGAGCACCTTGGGGTCATGGGCTCGGGCGATCTCGATCGCCTGCGCGAGGTCGTCCACCGAGCGGACCTTGCTGATGCCGAGGGAGGAACCAGCCCTGGCCGGCTTCACGAAGAGGGGGAATCCAACGGCGGCAGCCCGCTCGAGACACGCCTGCGGCTCCTGGCGCCACTGTCGCTCAGTGATGACGGCATAGGGCTCTACCTCTAGGCCGGCCGCCCGGAACATTGCCTTCATCGTTGCCTTGTCCATAGCGGCGGCCGATGCCAGCACCCCGGAGCCAACATATGGCAGACCAGTCATTTCCAGCAGCCCCTGGACAGTGCCGTCCTCGCCCCAGGGCCCATGCAGGACGGGGAAGACAACGTCGACGCCTCCGGCGAAATCGGTCGATCGCTGCGGGTCCGGCCCGAGGGCGACGGTCTGCCCCACCGCCGTGACCGTCGGCAGGACACCCCCCCTTACCTCGAGATCTGAAGGATCCGCGCCGGTGGCAAACCACGCCCCGGACTCGGTGATACCGATGGCAACGACCTCGTACCGATGTGGATCAAGAGCCCTCAGGATCCCACCGGCGCTGACACATGAAATCGAGTGCTCGCTGCTGCGGCCGCCGTAGAGCACCGCAACCCTGATCCGGTGGTTGGTCACCTGCTGACCGTACCGACTACCCCTTGGCCTCGGACTAATGTCTGCGCCGTGGACGAGCACTCAATTGAAACGTTCCTGGTCACCGCCGGCCGACCAGATCGAGTACCAGACGCTCCGCTCAACGCGCCGATCGTCCCTGCCTCATCCTTTATCGCCGGTGGCTCGATGGAGTACGCCCGCGAACACTCGCCGACGATGTCGGCACTGGAGCACGTCTTGGGCGGCCTCGAGTCCGGAACGGCTATTGCCTTCGCCTCCGGGATGGCGGCCGCGAACGCGGCTATGGACGTGCTGCCGATGGGGGCAGTCGTGGTGGCTCCCAGCGCCGCTTACACCGGGGTCGCCGTTCGACTTCGAGAACTGGACGAACTCGGCCGAATCCAGCTGCGGATCGTCGAGGTTGACGACACCCCGGCAGTGGTCGCCGCCTGCGCCGGCGCCGACCTGCTGTGGCTGGAGTCCCCCACCAACCCATTGCTGGAGGTCGCCGACCTGCCGGCCTGCATTGAGGCGGCCCACCGCCACGGCGCGCGGGTGCTGGTGGACAACACCTTTGCCACGCCCATCCAGCAACGACCCATTGAATTGGGCGCCGACATCGTCCTACACAGCGTGACCAAGGCCCTCAGCGGTCATTCCGACCTCATCATGGGTGCACTCGTTACGGCGGATGTCGACCTTGCCGAGCAGTTCCAGCGCCGACGGGTGCTCCTTGGCGCCCTGCCCAGCCCGTTCGACTGCTACCTCGCCCTACGTGGACTGCGAACCCTCGCCCTGCGAATAGATCGGGCCCAGTCCACTGCCCGATCCATCACCGAGCGGCTAAGGGCCCATCCAGGAATTGAGCGAGTTCGCTACCCCGGGTTCGGCACGATGGCCGCCATCGAGCCCCGAGGTGACGGGTCCATCGCGGATGCCCTGTGCAATGCGACGCGAGTCTGGACCTTCGCCACCAGCCTGGGCGGCGTGGAGTCCCTCCTCGAACGCCGTCGCAGATGGCCGCTGGAGAGCACTGCGGTGCCGGCAAACCTCATTCGACTGTCCTTCGGGATCGAATCGGAGGCCGACCTGTGGGCCGACCTCGATCAGGCGATCCGCACGGCGACCACGTAGCGACGGGACCGGGGCGCTCGGGTTGACGCGATCACAGCGACGCGGTCAGGTCGATCAGGGCGCTACGGCAGGCATCACGGGAGTCTCCCGCTTGGGATCTCGCGCCATGAAAGCAGCGGCCATCACCTTGGGGGACCGCCCCTTGTGAAGTACCTCGACAACCTGCTCGGTTATCGGCATGTCAACCCCATGCGATCGCGCAAGCTCCAGGATCGGCTGGCAGCTCTTGTAACCCTCGCAGGTTTGCCGGGTGACCTCGATGGTCTGCTGGACCGATAGGCCCCGCCCCAGGTTTTCGCCGAAGGTCCGGTTGCGCGACAGAGGTGATTGGCAGGTGGCGACCAGGTCGCCCACACCCGCCAGGCCCTGGAAGGTCAGCGGGTCAGCGCCCAGGGCCATTCCCAGACGGGCCATCTCCGCCAGGCCACGGGTAATAAGCGAGGCCTGGGAGTTCTCGCCCAGGCCCATGCCCGCCGCCATCCCGTTCGCAACGGCGATGACGTTCTTCACCGCACCACCGATCTCCGTCCCAATCACGTCCGTCGTCCAATAGGGCCGGAAGTAGTCGGTCGAGCAAGCCTCTTGAAGCAACTGGGCGCTGGCCTCATCCGCACAGGCAACGGTCGTCGCCGTCGGCTGGCGAAGGACGATCTCGCGGGCCAGGTTCGGCCCCGACACCACCGCTATGCGATGACTACCGACTCCGGTCACCTCATCGATGACCTCGCTCATCCGGAGCGAAGTGCCCAGTTCGATGCCCTTGATCAAACTCACCAGTACCCCGCTGCCGAGCAGGTTCTTCCATGCGGCCAGGGTGACTCGAAGGGCTTGGGCTGGCAGTGCGAGGACGATCAGATCAGCCCCATCGAGGGCCGCGGTGGCGTCAGTCGAAGCGCCTATCGACTCTGGCAGGTCGATGCCGGGGTGGTAGCCCTCATTTCGATGCCGGAGGTTGATCTCCTCGACGGTGCGCTCATCACGCGACCAGATGGTCACCTCGCTGCCCGCGTCCGCGAGGACCATTGCGAATGCAGTTCCCCACGATCCTGACCCCATGATGGAGACCCGGCTCATGAGTCCCCTCCTCTGTGGTGGACGAACCGCTCGGCAGGCGGGGGCTCCTGGCGAATCTGGCCGAGGAGCATGGTCAACGCATCGACGATTCGGTCGGTGGCGATGCTCAGCGTATCCGCATCGAGTGGTCGGTCACGCAGATCACTGAAGTCGACCGGATTCCCCACGAGGAGCTTCATGGTCTTGCGGGGAAGGATTCGGAACTCCTTGCGGTACGGGCCGATGACATCCTGGGCCCCCCATTGCGCAACCGGATAGAGCGGCGCCCCCGTTGCGAGGGCAACCCGCGCCGCCCCGGTCTTTCCTGCCATGGGCCACATCTGCGGATCCCGCGTAATCGTGCCCTCGGGGTAGACGACGACGCATTCCCCGGCCTGCACAGCAGCAACCGCATCGCGCACCGCGTCAACGGCATTGGCCGTCTCGCGATAGACCGGGATCTGCCCGGCACTGCGGATGATCGACCCGATGATGGGGATCGAGAACACCTCGACCTTGCCCAGGAAGCGCGGCGGCCGGTCGACCTCCCACAGCATGAATGCCAGAGCAAATGGGTCGAAGTAGGAGATGTGGTTGGTGGTCACGATGATGCCACCGTCTGTCTCGTTGAGTCGGTCGGTGTGCTGCCAATCTGACTTCGTCAGCCACCGCATGATCGGCCACAGCAGGAACACTGCCACTCGAAATCCCCAGCCAAGCCTCCTTCGGCGACGAACGCGCTGTGGCATCGGGTCAGACTAGTCCCGCAATCCCCGTCCAAGACGGACTGTCCAGAACCTGGTTGCAGGCGTCCTGTCGAGATCGTTCACCTGCTGGGGTTGGATGAAGCCATGCCCTGGTCTGCGATCATCCCGGTGAAGGGCCTTCTCGAGGCAAAGTCTCGGCTGATGCCGGCCGCGGACCCGGCCCGGCCGGACCTCGCCATCGCCTTTCTCAGCGACGTGCTCGCGGCCGTCTCATCGGCGTCCGCGGTACACGAGATCATCGTCGTGAGCAATGACCCCGAGGTGCACCGAGTAGCCGAGGCCTTCCGGACCCGCTGGGTAGCCGAGGAACAACCAGGACTGAACCAGGCGAGCATCCAAGGGGCCCGCGCCGCACAGCCGGGTAATCACATTGCGGTCATGACGGCTGACCTCCCTTGCCTCGACGGCCCCACGGTCGACCTGGTGCTGGCTGAGGCCCAGGGGTATGAAAGGGCATTCGTATGTGACGCCCCCGGGACGGGTACAACGATGGTGCTGACGGACAGCACGGACTCCTGTCGGCCGCAGTTCGGCCAGCGATCACGCGCCAGACATGCGGCAGCCGGATATGTGGAGCTCGGTCTCTCGTCCGACCGCGGACTCCCCACCCACACTCTTGCCCGAGCACGCCGAGACGTGGACACGCCCGTCGACTTGTGGGATGCGGTTCGCCTGGGCGTTGGGCCCGCTACGAAGGCCGCTCTCGCCCGTGGCCCACGCCCATGAATGAGTCGCTTCGTCTGCAGCCGATCACCTTTCGACGGTTGCTGACCGACGGAAGCGCAGAGGCCATCACTGATCACGGAGTGGTTCTGCTCGTACCTCCTGCGGCCATGGCGGCCTTTCGGCGCCTGCGGGTAGGTCAGCGGCTGCTCGCTTCCTTGGACGATGACGGCTTCGTGACAGAGGTCCGTCTGCCCACATGAAGAAGCGGGCTACCCGCAGGCAGCCCGCTTCTTCACATCGTCACTTCTTTGCGGTGGCCTTCTTGGCCGGAGCCTTCTTCGCCGGAGCGGCGGCCTTCTTAGCCGGAGCCGCCTTCTTGGCCGGAGCCTTCTTCGCCGGAGCGGCAGCCTTCTTCACCGCGGCCTTCTTGGCCGGCGCCGCCTGCTTGGCCGACGCAGCGGCCTTCGCAGCGGGCTTGCTCGAGCCGCGATCCACGATCTTCTTGGCACCCGAGACGACGGCCTTGAACTCCGTTCCAGCGCGGAATCTCGGGGTCTTGGCCTCCTTGATCTTTACCGTCTCACCAGTGCGCGGGTTGCGACCAAGGCGTGCCTTGCGTACCTGGCTCTCGAAGACCCCGAGTCCGCTGATGGCGACTCGTTCGCCGCGAACCACGGCCTTCTTCGTCTCCTCCAGGAAAGTCTCAACGATGTCAGTGACATCACGCTTGCTATGGCCGAGGCGGGTCGCAACCGATTCGATGAGGTCAGCCTTATTCACGGGTAAAGAGCCTTTCCAAAGGGGTGAATGATCTTTCGGCGGATTGCCGCCGCGCCAATCTACTGGGCTCTAACAGACGTGCACTCGCAGACTCGCTTGCAAAGACCAAGGCTCAGGCATTGACCACCGATTGCTCAGTCGGTGATCGGCATGAACGACGGGCGATGATTCTCAAAGGCACTGATCTCGTCGGCATGCTGCATGGTGATCCCGATGTCATCCAGGCCTTCCAGCAGCCTCCAACGCACGTAGTCATCGACGTCGAAGGTCGCGGTGATCTCACCGGCTCGAACCTCACGGGCCTGCAGGTCAACGGTGACCTGCAGGGTGGGGTTGGACTCGATCGCCTCCCATAGCCGCTCGATTACCTCCTGGTCGACCTGCGCCGTGAGCAAACCGCCCTTCCCGGAGTTCCCCCGGAAGATGTCAGCGAACCGCGAGGAGAGGACGGCCTTGAAACCGAAATCCTGCAGGGCCCAGACAGCGTGCTCGCGGGATGAACCGGTGCCGAAGTCCGGTCCAGCAACAAGGATGGTCGCGTGCGCGAACTCCGGTTGGTTGAGGACGAACTCCGGATCCCTTCGCCAGGCCGCGAATAGGCCGTCCTCGAAGCCATGTCGGGTGATGCGCTTGAGATACTCGGCCGGGATGATCTGGTCCGTATCCACATTGCTGCGACGCAGTGGCGCGGCCGTGCCGGTGTGGGAAATGAACGCTTCCATAGTTGCCTCTCAGTCAGCAGTCGACGCGATAGCGGATCAGGCGGTGGCGCCAGCGAGGTCGGCTGGCGCAGCGAGGTGGCCAGTGACCGCGGTCGCGGCAGCAACGGCAGGTGAAACCAGGTGCGTCCGCCCGCCAGGGCCCTGACGCCCCTCGAAGTTGCGGTTGGATGTTGACGCGCTCCGCTCCCCTGGGGTGAGCTTGTCTGGATTCATCGCCAGGCACATTGAGCAGCCAGCCTCGCGCCATTCAGCCCCGGCATCGCGGAACACCGCATCGAGGCCCTCCGACTGCGCTTGCAGCCGCACCCGAACAGAGCCGGGGACCACGAGCATGCGTACCGAGTCGGCAACCTTCCGGCCCTTCAGAACCTCGGCCGCTGCACGCAAGTCCTCGATGCGGCCATTCGTGCACGACCCGACGAAGACGGTGTCAACCGTGATGTCGCGCAGTGGAGTTCCCGGCTCCAGGCCCATGTACTCAAGTGCACGCTCGATCGCCACGCGCTCCACCTCGTCGACGGCATCCTGCGGTGAGGGAACCTTCGCAGACAGGGGCAATCCCTGGCCGGGATTCGTGCCCCAGGTGACGAAGGGGCTCAACGTCGATGCATCGATGTGAACCTCGGCGTCGAAGACGGCGTCCTCGTCAGTGCTGAGCGACCGCCAGTAGGCAACCGCTGCATCCCACTCGTCACCCGAGGGAGCCCGATCGCGCCCTTGCAGATAGTCGAAGGTGGTTTCGTCCGGGGCTACCATTCCCGCCCGGGCACCCGCTTCGATAGACATGTTGCAGATGGTCATGCGACCCTCCATCGACAGGCCGCGGATCGCCGAGCCCCGGTACTCCAGGACATAGCCCTGGCCGCCACCGGTGCCGATCTTGGCGATGACCGCGAGGATGACGTCCTTCGCCGTCACGCCTGCGGGCAGGTCGCCGTCAACCGTGATCGACATGGTCTTGAATGGCTTCAGCGGAAGGGTCTGCGTAGCGAGAACGTGCTCGACCTCGCTCGTCCCGATGCCGAAGGCGAGGGCCCCGAAGGCGCCATGGGTGGACGTATGGGAGTCACCGCAGACAACGGTCATTCCGGGCTGCGTGAGGCCGAGCTGCGGCCCAACAACGTGCACGATCCCCTGCTCGGCGTTGCCGAGCGAGTACAACGGCACCTCGAACTCCGCGCAGTTCAGCCGCAAGGCCTCCACCTGGGCGCGTGAGATCGGGTCGGCAATCGGCTTGTCGATGTCGATCGTGGGGACGTTGTGGTCCTCGGTTGCCAGGGTGAGGTCGGGTCGACGGACGGGACGGCCGGATGCACGAAGGCCGTCGAAGGCCTGGGGGCTGGTGACCTCATGCACGAGGTGCAGGTCGATGTACAGCAGGTCAGGCTCACCCTCGGCACGATGCACGACATGGGCGTCCCACACCTTCTCCGCCAGCGTCTTTCCCATCCCGATCTCCTCCATCCACTTGACGTCTCAAATAGTGAGACGTCAGTATCACCAGGTGGACAAGTCTAGTGGCGTCGGGGTTGTTGACAAGGCCGTTGCCGTATTGCGGGCGGTGGGGGACGAACCATCCTCACTCGCCAGCCTGGTGCAGGCGACCGGATTGACCCGGCCAACAGCCCATCGGCTCGCCCTGGCACTTGAGCGCCATCGCCTAATCGACCGCGATGCCGAAGGCAGGTTCATCCTCGGCAGCCAAATCGCGCAGTGGTCGGCCAGTCTCGATCCATTGCGTACGAGGGCACAGGACACCGTTGCCGCACTGCGGGATCGCACTGGTGAAAGTGCACAGGTGTATCGGCGAACTGGCCAAAGCAGGGTCTGTATCGCGGCAGCGGAGCCAGCAAGTGGGCTGCATGACACCGTCCCGCTGGGAGCATCGCTGACGATGAAGGCCGGATCCGCTGCGCAGGTTCTCGCCGCCTGGCTTGAGCCGCACGACCGGACCGCGGTCCTTGACGGCGCGGCCTACACGGAGCGGGATCTATCTCGGGTTCGCCAGCGCGGCTGGGCCCAATCCCTTGGTCAGCGCGAGCCGGGGGTTGCGTCCATCTCCGCACCGGTACGCGATGATCACGGCACGGTGCTGGCCGCAGTCAGCATCTCCGGCCCAATAGAGCGGCTGGCCCGGCCTTCTGCGGAGCAGCGGAAGTCCCTGCTTGCCGCCGCACGAGACCTCGGTATCGCCCTCAGCCGGAACTAGCCGCGCACGTCACTCGACCACGCGGGCCAAGCAACCGCGCACCGCGCCAGAAAAGAAAAGGCCCCCGGCCTGAGCCGGGGGCCTCCTTACGTAGCCCCGACGGGATTCGAACCCGCGCTACCGCCTTGAGAGGGCGGCGTGCTAGGCCACTACACAACGGGGCCATGCTTGGACCTGCGGATACAACTGAAGCGCGCCAACGGACAACGCGCATGACATGCAGCCTCGAAAAAGACCGCTCGTCGCTGGGGTACCAGGACTCGAACCTAGACTAACTGAACCAGAATCAGTTGGGCTGCCAATTACCCCATACCCCAAAGGCCGAGACGTGAGTATAGCCTGCGCCGAATTCGGCCTCGCACAGCAACCCCCTCGAGCTCGACTACGTCGATCCGATTGATGGTTAGTCGCGAACTACCTGATGGCTAGTCGCGAACGACGGCTTGCAGCCGCGCGAGGCACGTCTGTCGACCAAGAATCTCCATGGATTCGAAAAGTGGCGGCGAGACGCGGTGACCGGTGATGGCAACCCGCACCGGGCCATAGGCGATCTTGGGCTTGAGTCCAAGGCCCTCCACCAGAGCGGTCCGCAAAGCATCCTGGATCGAATCAGTGACCCAGTCGTCGACCTGCGCAAGGGCGGTGATTGCTGCTTGGACTGCCGGCTTCGACTCAGCGATGAGCACGGCCTCGGCATCGGATGCGTCCAGCATGAACCGCTCCGGCGGCAGGAGCAGGAAGGAAAGCATCCCAACGCACTGATCCAGGGTCTCCATGCGCTCCTGCACGAGCGGGACAGCGAGCTCGAGAGTGCGACGCTGGCCTTCGCCCAGTTGGTCCTCGATCACCCCGGCATCGACGAGGAAAGGGATGATCCGTTCGATGAGCTGCTGGACCGGGATGGCACGGATCCAGTCCCCGTTGATGGCCCGACACTTCTTCAGGTCGAACCGAGCAGGATTAGGACTCACCCGATCCAGGGTGAATGCTGCTGCCATCGCCTCCTTGCCGAAGAACTCCTCGTCGTCCCCCATCGACCAGCCGAGCAAGGCGAGATAGTTGAGTAGCGCCTCGGGCAGATAGCCGTTGTCGCGGTACATCTGTAGTGAAGACTCCGGATCACGCTTGGAGAGCTTGCGATTGCCCTCGCCCATGACGTACGGCAGGTGGCCGAACCGCGGCGTGGTGCCGTCGCTTACCCCAATGGCATGAAGTGCGTCATAGAGGGCAATCTGACGCGGGGTTGAGGAGAGCAAGTCCTCCCCGCGCAGCACGTGGGTGATACGCATCAGCGCGTCGTCGACCGGGTTGACGAGGGTGTAGAGCGGCTCACCATTCGCCCGGACGAGGACGAAGTCCGGCACGTGCTCCTTGGCGAAGGTGATATCCCCGCGCACGAGGTCGTCCCAGGTGAAGTCGCGATCGGGCATGCGAAACCGGATCACCGGCGAACGTCCCTGCGCAACGTAGTCCGCTACCTGCCCTGCGGTCAGATCACGGCAGGAACCGTCGTAGCCGGGAGTCCGGCCCTCTTCCTTCGCCTGCTCGCGCCGGGCCTCAAGCTCCTCGGTCGAGCAGTAGCACCGATAGGCAAAGCCACCTTCCAGCAACCTGGTTGCGACATCGGCGTAGACCTCAAGTCGCTGAGATTGCCGGTACGGACCGTGCGGGCCACCGACCTCAGGGCCCTCATCCCACGTCAGGCCCAGCCAGCGCAGTGCGTCCAGGAGCGCCTGGTAACTCTCCTCGCTATCGCGCGCACTGTCGGTGTCCTCGATTCGGAATACGAACGTTCCGCCGGTGTGGCGCGCATATGCCCAGTTGAAGAGTGCGGTGCGCACCATTCCCACGTGCGGGTTGCCCGTCGGCGACGGGCAGAATCGAACGCGGACCTCAGACACTGTCAACCACCTGATTCGTTAGTGATCCCAATCCTTGGATCGTGATCGTCACCGAGTCCCCCGCATGCAATGGCCCGACCCCCGCGGGCGTACCGGTCAGGATGACGTCCCCGGGAAGAAGAGTCATCACCGAGCTGACCGCCTCGATGAGGGCCGATACGTCGAACACCATGTCGCCCAATTCCCCGTACTGGCGCTGCTCGCTGTTGACCCGACAGCTAATCGATGCTTCCTGCGGGTTGAAGTCGGTCATGACCCAGGGGCCAAGTGGGCAGAAGGAGTCGAATCCCTTGGCCCGGCCCCACTGCCCATCCGTGCGCTGCAGGTCACGTGCCGTCACGTCGTTGGCGCAGGTGTAGCCCCAGATCACCTCAGTAGCCCGCTCGGCGGGGACGTCCTTGCAGAGCCGACCGATCACGATGGCGAGCTCTGCCTCATGCTCGACCTGCTCCGACTGCCAGGGCAGCCTGATCGGCTCACCTGGGCCGATCACGGCCGTACTCGGCTTGAGGAAGAGCATCGGCGAGGCCGGCACTTCATTGCCCATCTCCTTGGCATGGTCGCGGTAGTTCCGGCCAACCGCGATCACCTTGCTCGGCAGGATCGGCGCGACGAGACGTACGTCCGCGAGTGGAAGCACCCGACCGTCAGGGACCAGTTCGCCAAGCGGGTGCCCCGCGATCAGGGCAACGATCGACTCATCAGTCGGTTCGCCGTTGTCGTCGAGGCCTTCTACGACTCCGAAGGAGAGGTCGTCATCAACACTGACCCGGCAGATCCGCACCACGCGAGCCTATCTACCGGGTGTCGACCGAGTTGGCTTGCAGCAATCCGTACTGGACGGCGTCCTCCAATGCTTGCCAGGACGCTGCGATCACGTTCTCGTGAACGCCAACCGTCGACCAATCACTTCGCCCATTGCTGGTACCCACCAGGACGCGCGTGACCGCGGCCGTCCCCTCGCCAGCATCCAGGATGCGCACCTTGTAGTCGACGAGTTTGAGTCCCATCAGTTCCGGGTAGATCTGTCGGACGGCCGATCGAAGTGCGCGATCGAGGGCATTCACCGGGCCGTTGCCCTCGGCGGTGGAGATGATGCGCTCACCTCCCGCGTGGACCTTGACCGTGGCCTCGGTCTTCACTGATCCATCGGCAAGCTGCTCGACGATCGTTCGCCATGACTCCACCTCGAAGGATCGAGCGACACCGCTCTCGGCGAGGAGCAGCAACTCGAATGATGCATCAGCCGCCTCGAAGGTCCAGCCCTTCGCCTCGAGATCCTTGACTCGATTGACGACCTTGGTCACCAGTTCGGGATCCGTCGACAGGTCGTATCCAAGCTCCTTGCCCTTCAACTCGACGGATGCCCGGCCGGCCATCTCCGTGACGAGTACGGCCTGGTCATTGCCGACCACGGAGGGATCGATGTGGTTGTAGAGCTCGGGGTTGATCTTGATTGCGCTGGCGTGCAGGCCGCCCTTGTGGGCAAAGGAGGCCCAGCCAGCGTAGGGCTGATGGGTATTCGGAGCGATATTCGCGATCTCGGCTATCTCCCGCGCAATCCTCGTCGTCTCGCCGATGGCACCCTCCGGCAGGCATTCAACCCCCAGTTTCAGCTGGACATTGGGGACTACGACGAAGAGGTCAGCGTTGCCGGTTCGCTCGCCGTAGCCATTCGCTGTGCACTGCGCGTGGGTGACACCAGCCTCAATGGCCGTCACGGTGTTCGCGATGGCGCAGCCGGTGTCGTCCTGGCAGTGAATGCCCAGTCGCACCCCGGACCGAGCCAGAACGTCAGACACCACCTGCGAGATCCCCATCGGAAGCATCCCGCCATTGGTGTCGCAGAGCACGCCGACGGAGGCACCTGCCTCCGCGGCGGCAACGAGGAGCCGCACGCCGTAATCCCGGTCATGTGCGTAGCCGTCGAAGAAGTGCTCCATGTCAACGAACACGGTCCGGCCCTCGTTCGCGAGGAAGGTCACGGTGTCAACGACCATCGCGAGGTTCTCCTCCTCGGTCGTGCGCAGCGCCTCGCGAACGTGACGCACGTCTGACTTCGCCACAATCGTCACGACCGGGGCCAGTGAATCCAGCAGGGCTCGCACCTGCGGATCCTGCTCGACCTTGACACCCGCCTTGCGGGTGGATCCGAAGGCCGCCAACTGGGCATGACGAAGGTTCAGCTCGGTGCGCGCGCGAGCGAAGAACTCGGTGTCCTTGGGCAGGGCGCCGGGCCAGCCTCCCTCAATAAAGCCGACCCCATAGTCGTCGAGGAGTTGTGCGACGGCGAGCTTGTCGTTGACCGAGTACGAGATTCCCTCGCGCTGCGCGCCATCGCGCAGGGTCGTGTCGTAGACATGGAAGCGGTCGGGCCTGGACATGTGTCCTCCTGCAAAGCAAAAGCCCCTCGCGGGCTGCGAAGGGCTGCGCGTCGAAGTCTCGACGCGCTAGGTAATCACGATCGTGCGAAAGCCAATGGCTAAGACCAATGACGCGCGCACGCGCACAGTCTGCCACACGCACCACCCGGCGCATGGGCACATCACCTTGACCGAGGCAGTGGTCAGCAGATCTCGTGCAGCCAGTTGTGCTGGTCGTTGGCGGCACCAGTCTGGATATCGAGGAGGGCCTGGCGCAGGGTCATCGTCACCGCACCGGTACGAGCCCCGCTGACCTCCCAGGAGCCCACCTGGCGGGACTTCACCGAGCCAACGGGCGTGATCACCGCAGCGGTACCGCAGGCGAACACCTCGGTGATCTCCCCCGAAGCGCAGCCAGCGCGCCAGTCATCAACGGAGATCCGACCCTCCTCCGCGAGGATTCCATGGTCGGCCGCCACCGTGAACAGGGAATCCCTGGTGATTCCCGGCAGCAGAGTGCCGGTGAGCTGCGGGGTGACCAGCCGTGCCGAGTCACCCGACCCGTACACGAAGTACAGGTTCATCCCACCCATCTCCTCGATCCAGCGGCGCTCGACGGCGTCCAGCCAGACGACCTGATCACAGCCATGCTGGGCAGCCTCGGCCTGCGCAACGAGGGAGGCTGCGTAGTTGCCACCGCACTTTGCCTCCCCAGTGCCACCGGGTGCAGCCCGGACGTAGTCGTCCGACAGCCAGACGCTGACCGGCTTGATCCCCTGCGGGAAGTAGGCACCGGCCGGGGAGGCAATCAGGTAGTACTCATAGGAGTTGGCCGGGCGGACGCCCAGGCCCACCTCGGTCGAGATCATGAAGGGGCGTAGGTAGAGGGACTTCTCCTGATCCTGCGGAACCCAGGCTCGATCTTGGCGAACGAGAGCCTCAATCGACCCGAGGAACAACTCCTCCGGAAGTTCGGCCATCGCCAGGCGCCGTGCTGAGCGGGCGAACCGCTGGGCATTCTGCAGCGGACGGAAGGTCTTGATTCGACCATCCTCATGCCGGTAGGCCTTGAGCCCCTCAAATATCTCTTGGCCGTAGTGCAGAACGCTGGACGCCGGGTCCAGGGTGATGGGTCCGTAGGGCAGGAGGACTGCGTCATGCCAGCCCCGGTCGACATCCCAGCGGGCTCGGACCATGTGGTCGGTGTGGAACCGACCAAAGCCGGGGTTTGCGAGAATCTTCTCCCGCTCGGAATCCGGCAGGGTGTCAGGCGTCGGCTGAAGGTCAATCGGCCAAAGGCCGGTACCCGTGTCGATCATGCTCATGGCTACGCCCTCCCCTGGGCACCGGTGGCGAGTGCATCGCCAATGTCGCTGGTCGAACGCGAAGCGGATCCGCGCACTGCAAGATCATCGGCCACCGCCGCTTCCACCCACGTGGACGCCTCGGCTTGGCCGACGTGGTCAAGCAGCATGGCAAGCGACAGCACCGTTGCGGTGGGATCAGCCTTTCCCTGGCCGGCGATATCCGGGGCCGACCCGTGAACCGGCTCGAACATGCTGGGATTGCTGCGGCTCGGATCGATGTTGCCACTAGCGGCCAGTCCAATGCCGCCGCCGATCGCAGCCCCGATATCGGTCAGGATGTCGCCGAAGAGATTGTCGGTGACAACGACGTCGAAGCGCTCAGGGTTCGTTATGAAGAACATCGAAGCGGCGTCCACATGGCAGTAGTCCGTGGTGATGTCCGGGTACTCGGCAGCAACTCGATCAAAGGCCCGCTGCCAGGTGCCGCCCGCATTGACGAGGACGTTGGTCTTGTGGACGAGGGTGACCTTCTTGTTGCGCCGTGATGCACGGGCGAAGGCATCCCGGATGATCCGCTCGGCCCCGAACGCGGTATTGAGGCTTTCCTCTGTTGACACTTCATGCGGGGTCCCGATCCGCAACACCCCACCGGCACCGACATAGGGACCTTCGGTTCCCTCCCGGCAAACGACAAAATCAATGTCCTCAGGTCCCTTGCCAGCGAGGGGCCCGACCACACCCGGGTAGAGCTTCACCGGCCGCAGATTCACGTGGTGGTCCATCACGAAACGCAGGGGCAGCAGGACCCCGCGCTCCAGGATCCCCGGCTTGACGGATGGATCGCCGATGGCGCCGAGCAGGATCGCGTCGTACGCCCGGAGCTCCTCGATAACCGACTCGGGGAGGAGCTCGCCGGTGGCGTTGTAGCGCCGGGCGCCGAGGTCGTACTCCGTCGACTGGATCGACAGACCGGCGGCGGGCGCAATCGCATCAAGCACCTTCATCGCCTCGGCGACCACTTCGGTGCCGATTCCATCACCGGGGATCAGGGCCAGGGACAGTGTTCTGGACATGGCGCGAACAGTAGTGGCCCTGCGGTGGCATCCACTCCCCGGATCCGGCATCGTGACCCAAAAGGAGGCTGTCCATGGAACGCAAGCGCTGGCAGGATCTCACCGACACCCAGAAGGCGGCGGTCATCGTCGGTAGTACCGTCCAGATCGGGCTCGCAACAGCGGCCTGGATTGACCTGGCCCGACGGCCCCGCGAGACAGTTCGGGGCCCCAAGATCGCCTGGGCGGGGATCATCGCGGTGAACTTCATCGGGCCCATCGCCTACTTCACCCTCGGGCGCACCCACCCGATACCGGCCCGGGACGACACCTCAACTCGCTTGTAACAGCCACCGGGCTACCAGGATCGCCAAGAACCAACGCACCAAGCCAGGAACTACCTCACCAAGATCGACTTGGTGACCATGGCGCCGGTAGCACCCTTCTTGCTTGGCACGAATCGAACGATGAGCAGATAGGTGCCGGTCGGTTTTGAGTTCGCAAACGTCCAACTGGCCTTCGCCTTGGTGCCGCGGACCTTTACTGTTCGAGTCTTGCCCACGGCCACCTTGCCATTGGGGCCGGTGCGAGTGAAGGTGAACAGCACCTTCCCTTTCGTCCGAGGCGTCACGGTGGCGGTCGCCTTTGCCTTGACTCCCCTGGTTTGAACCGGGGGCACCGTCACCTTCAGGCTCGTGCCCTGGTAGATCCCCTCGCCGTCGGTGCCGACCAGGGGGGTGATTCGCCCATCAACGCCAGCCGCTACCAGTGCACTCGGGATGTCCACGACGCCGGGGGCTTCGGCATCGCCCGCACCAGCCGCCGCGGCACTACCCGCGCCGTCGGCCGCGTTTTCGGCCGCGACGGCGTCCGCAACCGGCTGGGCGGCCGCTACCACCCGAACCCAGTCGCTGAGAACGGTCTTGGGGACGC
>JAULZL010000320.1:0-4896 GCA_032117355.1 Candidatus Nanopelagicales bacterium | reverse complement strand
CAGGAGGCCGCGGCGCTCGAGTTCATCGAGGGCGTCGGTCAGCTTCTTATAAGGGCCGGCATCCGATGGGCCCTCGTCAAGGTGCATGCAGACGGGACTGAAGGTCAGTCGGAACAGGTGCGGGTCCTCTACGGCGAAGGCCAGGTAGGCCCGTCCAAGTCCAGCGAAGCGAGCCCGCGCCTGAGCATCGCTGTCCCTCGGATGTGCCGCCAGCGCCCGGGCCATTCGCTCGTCGAGTGCGGCGAGGCCGCATTCGCCGACGGCACGTAGCAGGGCGTCCTTGTCGGCGAAGTGGTTGTAGGCAGCACTCGGGGACACATGAACGGCCTGGGCGATCCCCCGAAGCGAGACGCGATCGGCTCCGTGCGCGCGCACATCGGCCAGGGCCTGGTCGACCATGGCCTCGGCAAGGGCTCCGTGATGGTAGGCGCACATACCGTCACCTCCGGATATTGACACTGTTCACACGGTCTGGCAGGGTGCCGATATGAACAGCGTTCATCATAGCCCCCGCAGCGCTCGGCCCACGGCCTTCACTCGCCTCGGCTTCGCAATTGCTCGGTTCCGCTGGCCCGTCCTCATCGGCTACCTCGTCGCCATGATGGCCTTCGGGGTCTTCGGCGTCCAGGTGTTCGGGGCCATGAAGTCAGGGGGCTTCAATGATCCGGCGAGCGACTCCAGTCGGGTCGCTGCGATGCTCGCCGATGACTTCGGCACCAGGCAGCCGGCCGCGATCCTGGCCATCGAGACACCGTCAGGCGTGGATGCCGATGCCGCCTCGGCGAATGCTCTGCTCGAGCAGGTTGCATCGATCGAGGGCGTGAGCGAGGTCGTCTCCTACTGGTCCACCGGAGGTGCTGCCGCCTTCCGGGGTTCGGACGGCCGCACCGGCCAAGCACTGGTTTTCGCCAACGACGGCGTCGACCTCGAGCAACTCGGGGCGCAGATCACCTCCAATTTCGGCGGCGCCCAAGGGGACCTCCAGGTGTACGCGTTCGGCGGGGAAATCATCGGCAACGCCTTCAACGACACCATCACGGCGGACCTCGCCCGAGCCGAATCCATCGCCATCCCGGTGACTGCCTTGCTGCTTCTCTTCGTCTTCGGGTCCGTAGTCGCGGCTGGCCTGCCATTCCTCGTCGCCGGTGGCACGATCCTGGGCTCGTTCCTCGTCCTATTCCTGGTGTCTCGCCTCACGGATGTGTCGGTATTCGCCCTGAACCTGGTGACCGGCCTGGGACTGGCACTCGGCATCGACTACGCCCTGCTCATCATCAATCGCTTCCGCGAGGAACTCCGCGCAGGTCGGCCGGTACCCGATGCCGTTGCCGCCACCGTGGGATCGGCGGGCCGTACGGTCTTTGTCTCTGGGATCACCGTCACCGTTGCCCTTGCATCGCTGCTGATCTTCCCGCAGTACTTCCTGCGTTCCTTTGGGTATGCCGGGATCGCCGTCAGCCTGCTGGCAATCCTGGGAGCCCTCACCGCGATCCCAGCCCTGCTCGCCATCCTGGGCCCCCGGGTCAACCGGCTCAAGGTGCGCCGCGGTGACCTCGCGCCCAAGGATGATGGCGGCTGGGCGAGACTGGCGCGCTACGTGATGCGCCGACCATGGCCGGTGCTCGTTGGCACGATCGCCCTGCTGCTCGTGCTCGCGGCCCCTGCCCTCAATGCGGTCTTCGGCCAGGTCGACGAGCGGGCCCTGCCCCCGGATCATCCGGTTGCCCAGGCGGGCGAAGTTCTAAGGGAGCGGTTCCCAGGAAATGAGGGCTCGCCTCACCAGGTCGTCCTGCTTAAGCCGGGCTCAGCCGAGGAGGTGCAGGCCTATGCCAAGCAACTCTCGATGATCCCGGATGTCGATCGGGTGACCACGTCACAGGATGTCATCGTCGATGGCACTGTCGTTGCGCCGAATCCGGACCCGACGACCTGGGACGCTCCGGGCGCCACTCGGCTGGAGGCCGTCGGCAGCGTGCGGCCCATCGATCCGGCCGGCGAGGCCCTGGTCGCCGGCCTTCGGGCCGTGGAAGCGCCCGCGAAGCAGGCACTCGTCGGCGGCCTTGCGGCCGAGTGGGCCGACGCGACCTCTGGGATCCTCGACCGCGTCTGGATCGTCGCACTATGGCTCGCGATCACCACGATGGTGATCCTGTTCCTGTTCACGGGGAGCCTGCTCATCCCGTTCAAGGCGCTGGTGCTGAACCTGCTGAGCCTGGCGGCCACCCTCGGTGCCCTGGTCTGGGTCTTCCAGGGTGGGCACTTGCAGTGGCTCACCGGCGACTACACGGTGACGGGAACGGTCGATATATCGACCCTGGCCCTGATCGCGGTGATCGCCTTCGCCCTGTCGATGGACTACGAGGTCTTCATGCTCTCCCGCATCACGGAGGAGCATGACGCAGGAGCGAACACCGCAGACGCCGTTGCCTTCGGGCTCCAGCGCACCGGTCGGATCATCACCGCCGCTGCCCTGCTCATCGCCATCGTCTTCGCTTCCTTCCTGACGAGCTCGGCGACAAACATCAAGCAGCTCGGATTCGGAGTCACGGTGGCCATCCTGCTCGATGCGACCGTCGTTCGAGCGCTGCTCGTACCAGCCTTCATGCGGATCGCCGGCAGGGCCAACTGGTGGGCTCCAGCACCGCTGCAACGTCTGCACACCCGCATGGGACTGCGCGACGGATAGGTCATCGAATCCCGATTGATGAGGACACATGCAAGGCGAGCGTCAACTGGTACGGCACGCGCCTATCGAATCTGAGCAATCACCACTGGAGGTGAAGCTCGATGCCCCGACCCTGACTTCGTTCGACTCCCACTCCCAACCCGCCATGGTCAGGTGAGGCAATGGCATCGAGCACAGGGCCCGACAACGGGAGAAGTCCCGACATTGGGCGACGCGCACGATCGCGACGGCGCCAGTCATGAACTCCCATGCTGCCGCTGCCGCGTTTTCAGGCATGTCGTTCTGGCGTGCGCGACGTGCGGGCGGCACGACCTTGATCCGGTAGGCCACGAAACCTCACGCCTTGAGATGTCTGCCATGTCGGCGACTTCACCCTCGGCCATCGCCCGCTGGGCCTCCCCTATGTCTGCCATCACCTGAGGATCCGCCACGATCGCGATGGTCTCCTCGAGAGCCTCCATATCCTCTGGGGAGATGAGGACCGCGGCCGGCTCACCATGGCGGGTGATCACGACACGTTCGTGCGTGGTCGACACGGACTCAACGAATGCCGACAACGGTGCCTTGACGTTAGCCACAGATGTGACCGTCATGACCTGAATACTCGTCCCCAGATCCTGGGTGGACATGCGCAGCGACTCGCCGGGGCGCCGAGGCGCCGAGGCAATCAACAGGGACGGTCCGTGGAGGTAATCAGCAGAGTGCAAGGCATGGCGCCTAGGGCAAGCAGGGCGTTCGTAGGCTGCGGGCGTGAGCGATCCATTGTCGAGCGTCCGTGTCGATGCCTGGACCTGGGCCGTCCGGCTCTACGCGACGCGGTCAGCCGCTGCGGATGCGTGCCGCGGCGGGCACGTGCGCGTCAACGGCACCCGGGTGAAGCCCGCACACGCGGTCAAAGTGGGCGACACGGTGCGCGCCATGACGCCCGGTGGTGAGCGGATAGTCGTGGTGACGGGCCTGCTCAGCAAAAGGGTCAGCGCTGCTCTGGCCGTCCAGCACTATGAGGATCGATCGCCCCCTCCCCTGCCGAAGGATGAGCGACCTGCGCCAATCCTGCGCGAGCGGGGTGCGGGCCGGCCTTCCAAGCGGGACCGTCGCCGCATCGAGCAACTCAGAGGACGCTAGGCGCGTCGCAAGTCTCCCCCACATCGCATCGGTGGCGCGAATGTCAGATGCGCAGGTTGCCCTTCCGCAACAGTGCCAGGCGCCTGCCCAAGAGCTCAGGGTCGATCCGCTCCTACTCGCTCGGCCTCGGTCAGGCGTTCCAGCGGGGCTGTCGATGCAACCGTCTCCGTCACTCGGTGCTCGAGGTGCGCGGCAACGGTCGCGGGATCCATGCCCTCCGACTGGCCCATAGGCCTCAACCTGGCGTAGGTCGGCAAACCGGATTTTTTACACGTGCCCTCGAAGGCGGGTGATGGCTGATTCCAGGGGACCCAAGTCGTGCTTGACCGTGCCGTGAACGATCGCTGGGACCACGCGGTGGTAGTGGTGGCCGATCACATCACGCATCGCCGCAATCTCGTTCCAGGGGATGTTGGGATCACGATCGAGGAGGTCCGTCGGAAGAGACTTGACCGCCTCGCCTATGACAAACAAGTTGTGCAAGATTGCGTCGAAGGCCAACTGAATTCCGGTTTCGTCACCTCGCGATTCCGCCAGGGCCAACCGCTCGTCTCCGACGCGAGCACGGGCGATAGCTGCGAGGATGTCATCGAGTCGATCGGCAGCGCTGCGCGTCATAGCGGCACCGCCTCGATCAGAGCCTCTTTGCGCACCGCATCACGCAGCAGATCTACCGTGGTCGCATCCACATCGCGCCCGATGATGGTGCGCACGTCGCTCGCGAAACCGGCGAGCGGGAGGACGCCGTGCTTGGCCGCATCGAAGTCGACCAAGAGGTCGACATCGGACGAAGACGTCTCGTCGCCGCGGGCAGCGGAGCCGAACACGCGCACGTTACGGATCCTGCGCTTGCGGGCTGCGCGCCGGATTTCATCTGCATGATGGCGCAGATCGGCGAGTAGTTGCCCGCGTGCGATGGGCGCTGGGTGCAGCCTCACGTCCAGCGATCCGCCGCAGGCTCGGACGATGCGATCGAGCGTGCGCACCGATGGCGATTTCGCTCCCGACTCGTAGGCCGCAAGCGTCGGTTGTGAGGTACCCGCAGCACTCGCCAACTGCGCCTGGGTGAGACCAGCTCGACTCCG
>JAULZL010000319.1:7421-12122 GCA_032117355.1 Candidatus Nanopelagicales bacterium | reverse complement strand
GGCATCCCGGTGGCCCATGAGGTTGCCACCGCACTCGGCGCACCCCTCGACGTCCTCGTCGTACGAAAGATCGGCGCACCGAGCAATCCGGAGTTCGCCATCGGAGCGGTGGGCGAGGACGGCTCGATCGTGACCGACGAGGAGGTTGCCAGCGACCTCGGGATCAACTCCGATGACCTGCACCAGATGGCCCAGCGTCAATCCGAGGAGATCGACCGCCGGGTTCGCGCCTACCGCAATGGTCGACCGATGATGAATGTCCGCAATCGGACGACGATCGTCGTGGACGACGGGCTCGCAACTGGCTCAACCGCCGCCGCTGCCGTCGCGGTGCTCCGCCATCTCGGGGCGGCCCGCATCATCGTGGCCGTCCCCACGGGGGCCTGGCAGGCCGTGCACAGACTCAAATCCCTCGCCGACCAGGTGATCTGCCTGTCGACGCCAGAGTGGTTTCAGTCGGTAGGCCAGCAGTATCGGGACTTCACCCAGACGACCGATGAGGAGGTCACCTCGCTGCTGTCGGTCGCCCACGGGTCCCGTGATGCGGAGGTGCTGATCCCGCTCAAGCCGCCGATCGTCCTGCACGGCCGGTTCACCATCCCGTCCAACGCATTCGGCGTTGTGGTGTTCGCACACGGCAGCGGGAGCAGCCGACTCAGCCCGCGTAATCAGGCCGTCGCTCATGACCTCAACGCAAGCGGTATCGGCACCCTGCTCTTCGACCTGCTGACCGACAGCGAGGCCCGGGACCGCGCCAACACTTTTGACATTCCACTGCTCGCGTCCCGTCTCGAGCACGCTCGGCAATGGCTGCGTGAACAGCCGCTCACCCAGCACCTGCCAGTAGGCCTCTTCGGTGCCAGCACCGGCGCGGCCGCGGCCCTCGTTGCCGCCGCGCACAACCCCGCCGGGGTCCGCGCCATCGTCTCCCGCGGCGGTCGGCCGGATCTCGCGGGGGCCTATCTGCCGCAGGTGACGGCCCCGACCTTGCTGATCGTCGGGGGCCTGGACCTCGAGGTACTTGAGATGAACCGGGACGCCCGGGATCAGATGACCTGCGAGAGCGAGATCGCGATCGTCCCCGGAGCCACCCACCTGTTCGAGGAGCCCGGCACCCTGCACGAAGCCTCCAACCTGGCACGCGACTGGTTCACCCGGCACCTACGTTCGTCCATCAGTGCACCGTAAGAGCGGCCGTCAACGACTGAGGTCCGGCACCTGAAGGCACCGGACCTCGTTGCTCCCCCATCTGGACTCGAACCAGAAACCCTTCGATTAACAGTCGAATGCTCTGCCAATTGAGCTATGGGGGATCAATCGGCACGGAAGACCGCGCCCGCAGAGGATAGCAAGGGCCCGTCGGCTCAGATTCCCAGGGAGGTGCGCAGTGCGCCGAGGGCCTCATCGGCCCGCGCCCGGACGTCCGGATCGGCAGGCTCGACGCCGGTGTCGAAGACCACCGACCAGCGGATTGCGTCCCCATCGCTACTGCGCCTGGCAACGGCCAGCGCCCCCTGACCCTGCCCAAGTTCGAGTCGCTCGCTGACGATCACGCTCGAGGTGACCTGGGCGTGGACGGCATCGGGAAGCGAGCGCGGTGCGTCCAATGACCATCGACGTCGCCCGGCAAGGCCCGACTCACTGACCACGATCTCTAGAACCGGCTCCGTCCAGTTGGCTCGTGAGACCTGATCCCACGGGTAGCGAATACCCGCGGCCTGGTCGTAGAGCGCACGATCCGTCGCAACCAGCACTGCAGTTGATCCAGCGGGCTGACCCGCGATCGGGGCCCATGCAGTCACCCGCTCGCCGGCACCGATGCCGACCCGGGCACTGCGGGGCAGGCTTCGACGGATTCTCATGGCAGGACCTCCTGGGGGTTGCGGTCTCCGAGGCCGACCTGGCGCAGGGATCGACGGGATTCTTCGAGGGCCAGCAGGTCGGCGAACACGGTGGCATACGCGTCAGCATCGTCGACCGGGTCGGTGCGCTGCAGGCGGCCGCGTACTTCCTCGATCCGACGCGAGGCGTCCAACTCGAGCAGGCGGGCGACCATGCTCAACGCGTACCGTTCATCCTGACCAGACTCGGCAGGGATCGGCTCCACAGCCAGTTCTCGGACGAGCCGGCGCACGTCATCGTCAGCGGCGGCTTCGAGGACGGCATCGACCCAGGCGATGCCGAGCAGACCTTGCCGCGGATACCCAGCGCCTTCGATGGCCGCATGCACCGATGCGGCCCGCGGGTGGGTGAATGCCGAGGCCTCTACCGCCTGGTAGAGGTCAGCCACCGCGACCGGCTGCTGCAGCACGCACTTGAGCGCCTCGCGCTCGACCGTCTGGTTGGCATCGCGGCGCGGTGCCGTTGGCGCCTGCCGACCCTGGGCCGAATCCCCCGAGCCACCTCGACCAACGGCCCTGACAACCGTCTCAACGTCCAGACCGAGCCATCCGGCGAGGAGGCGGGAGTACTCCGGCCGCAGGGCCGTGTCCTTGATCCGGGCGACAACCGGCGCCGCCTCTGCGAGGGCGGCCACCCGGCCCTCAGCCCGATTCAGGTCATGGGACGCCAGGATCGACTTGAGGGCGAACTGGAAGAGCGGCACCCGTCGGTCGACCAGGCCGCGGACCGCTTCGTCCCCGTGCTGCAGGCGCAGATCGCACGGGTCCAGGCCCGACGGCTCGACGGCGACAAAGGTCTGGGCCACGAAACGCTGATCTTCTTCAAAGGCCCGAAGGGCGGCCTTCTGCCCAGCCGCATCGCCGTCAAAGGTGAAGATGACCTCGCCGCGCATCTGGTCGTCGTCCATCAGCAGGCGGCGAAGCACCTTGATGTGGTCAGTGCCAAATGACGTCCCGCAGGTAGCGACGGCCGTCATCACCCCTGCGACGTGGCAGGCCATGACGTCGGTATAGCCCTCGACCACGACGGCCCGCTGCTGCTTGGAGATATCCCGACGCGCCAGGTCAAGGCCGTAGAGGACCTGGCCCTTTTTATATATAGGAGTCTCCGGGGTGTTCAGGTACTTCGGGCCGTCGTCGTCATCGAAGAGCCGACGGGCACCGAAGCCGATGACATCGCCGCCGAGATCTCGGATCGGCCACACGAGCCGGCCGCGAAACCGGTCATAGACACCGCGGCTGCCCTGGCTCACCAGGCCCCCAGCCAGCAACTCCTGATCATTGAAGCCGCTTGCCCGCAAGTGGGTAGTGAGTGCATCCCACCCCTTCGGCGCGAAGCCCACTCCGAACTGCCCAGCGGTCTCGGCGGTGAAGCCACGCTCGGTGAGGAAGTCACGTCCGATCTTGGCCTCGGGGGTGAGCAGTCGCTGGGCGTAGAACGTGGCCGCAAGCTTGTGGGCATCGACCAGCCTGGTGCGCTGGCCCTGCTGGCGGTTGATCGCCGCTCCGCCTTCGACATAGCGCAGTTCGATGCCCGCCTTGGCGGCCAGCTTCTCGACCGACTCGGCGAAACTCAGGTGGTCAATCTTCTGGACGAAGTTGAGGACGTCCCCACCCTCACCGCATCCGAAGCAGTACCACATGCCGCGACTCGGGGTGACGTGGAAGCTGGGCGATCTCTCCTCGTGGAAGGGGCACAAGCCCTTGAGGGACCCGCCGCCGGCGGATTTCAAGGTGACGTACTCCCGCACCACCTCGTCGATCCGAGCCCGCTCGCGGACAGCCGCGATGTCGTCGTCGCGGATCCGGCCAGCCATATCAAGAGTGTAGGTGCGGTTGGATGGGCCCATGCCTGCCGAGCCTGTGAATCCTGCCGACCACAGCGAGTCCAACCGCGGGGTCGAACCCGTTGTCGCCCCCGTTGTCGACAACGAACTCGACCTCACCGCACTGAGAGCCGACACCCCCGGCTGCGAAACGGTGGTCCACCTGAACAATGCAGGTTCCGCGCTGCCCCCGGCGATCGTGACGCAGACCCAGGTTGACCACCTGCGCCTCGAGGAGTCGATCGGCGGATACGAGGCCCAGGCCCGCGCCCAGGATCGCCTCGACGCCGTCTACCGGTCTATCGCCCTCCTCATGGACTGCCGAGTCGACCAGGTCGCCCTGCTCGAATCGGCGACGGCTGCCTGGGCCCGCGGGTTCGCCGCGATCGTCCATGCAACGCCACTGGGGCCGGATAAGCGGATCCTGCTGTCCTCGTCTGAGTACGCCTCCAACGTGCTGCCCGCCCTGCAGCTTGCTCGCAGTTGCGGCGTCCGTGTCGAATTCGTGCCGGACGACGCGAACGGTGTCATCGACATCGCGGCCTTCCGCTCGATGCTCGACTCCGATGTGGCCATCGTGGCCATCAACCACTGCCCCTCGCAGAATGGGTTGATCAACGATGTCGTTGCGATCGGCGACGAGCTGCGCGCTGC
Source organism: Candidatus Nanopelagicales bacterium (assembly GCA_032117355.1). Taxonomy (GTDB): domain Bacteria; phylum Actinomycetota; class Actinomycetes; order S36-B12; family S36-B12; genus REEB460. Next base: position 7,741 of record JAULZL010000319.1, on the reverse strand, counting down.
CGGTTCCAGTGCCTGGTATCTCGTTGATGCCTGCCAGTCGGTGGGCCAGTTGTCGGTCTCAGCACAGTCGATCGGAGCGGACTTCCTCTCGGCCACCGGCCGCAAGTTCCTGCGCGGGCCGCGCGGGACGGGCCTGCTGATCGCATCAGACCGGGCGACCAGCGAACTCGAACCATTCCCGCTGGACCTGCACAGTGCCACCTGGGAATCCTCGGGCTACCAGGTGCGACCGACCGCAACGCGATTCGAGGAGTGGGAGAAGTCGTACGCAGCCCTACTCGGACTCGGCGCTGCCGTCGACTACGCGCTGGCCTGCGGCA
>JAULZL010000319.1:0-7411 GCA_032117355.1 Candidatus Nanopelagicales bacterium | reverse complement strand
GCATATTGTGTGCCCGCCATTAAGCCAGTACTTCTTGCGCGGTCATGCCGACGACTTCTTTGTAAATCGTAGGGTCGGTATCGCCTTCGCTGCCAATCAACAAAACGCGAGAATCAGCATTCAGCCCGAGAGTGTTCCAGAGCAAGGCATGACCTTGGGCTGCCATCAATAATCCCAAACCTGTGCTACCTGTTTCACCCGAAACGATTTTGGGATCGCCTGCATGCGGATTGGCAAAGACACGCATTCCATCGAGTGCATATACGTCCGCGATCGAGGCGTAGCCAAGAGCGGCATCGTGACCCTTACCCACAACCGAATTCCAGCCCAAGAACTCGTGCCGGCCATCAAGGCCGCAGGCATCAATGTCAGCCTCTCGACGCCCGACTACTCGCGCATCGACTTCGACGGCCACGGCGTCACCGGGCTGGTGCGCGTCTCCCCACATGCCTACAACACCACGGGTGAGATCGATACGTTGCTCGACGTCGTGGGTTCACTCGCCGGCTGAGAGCCCTGCGCGAGTTCAACGCGCCAGGTCAGCGGACCAGGTCAGCGCACCAGCCTGCGATGCCATTCCACGATGCTGACATCCGTCAGGCTCGCGACCTGATCGATGATGATGCGTAGCCTTTCCGCGTCGCCCGCTGCCGCGTCGTAGGCCGGTCGTAGCCACGGCTCCAGGGCTCTGCCACCATCGAGCACGAGGGCATTGACCAGTTCAGCGATCACCTCGCGCTGACGCACATACTGCCGCTCGGCTCCCTCGCGATTCATGACGTACTTCACGGCGACCGCCTTCATAGCGGACACCTCATGACGGACCTCATCCGGAACAACGAGGTTCGCCTGGTATCTGGTGAGCTGGTCACTGCCGTATTCCACCTGGGTTGCTACCTGGGCACTGACGCAGAAACGTCCAATGAGATAGCTCGTGAAGGTCTTAAGGCGCACCATGTCGTTCATCGACCCGGCGAATTCACTCGGCCAATAATCCAGGCCGCGGATTCGATCCAGGGCTTCGGCCAGGGCCGACTCGTCACCACCGAATCGCTTGCTGGCGATCGACACGAGCTCGGCCCGTTCACTCGGTGACTCAAATGCGTCTAGCCGGACGAGGCCGGAATGAACAGCGTCCTCCATGTCGTGGACGGAGTACGCCACGTCATCGGCCCAGTCCATGACCTGTTCCTCGAGGCAGGTGCGCTCCTGCGGGGCATCAGCGCGCAACCACTCGAAGATCCTGAGGTCGTCTTCGTAGTAGCCAAACTTCCGAGTATCTGGCCTTCGCCCCCACGGGTACTTGCAGGCCGCGTCCAGGCTCGCCCTCGTCAGGTTCAGCCCCACGCTGTTGCCGTTCCCATCGACCACCTTGGCCTCGAGCCGGGCGAGGACGCGCAGTGACTGGGCATTGCCTTCAAAGCCGCCAATGGACGAACTAAGCCGATCGAGCTCCTCCTCGCCGTTATGGCCGTAGGGCGGATGCCCTAGGTCGTGGGCGAGCCCGGCCACCTCGACGAGGTCCGGGTCGCAGCCGAGGGCCTCGCCGAGTTCGCGGGCGATCTGCGCAACCTCGAGGGTGTGGGTCAGCCGTGTACGCGGGAAGTCCGCCTGGCCAGCGACCATCACCTGGGTCTTCGCCGCCAGTCGCCGTAGCGCGGAGGAGTGCAGCACCCGGGCGCGGTCGCGGGCGAACGGGGTTCGCACCGACTCCTTCACCGGCTCAGGGACAAGGCGCTCGACGTCCTGGCCGTCGTAGCCAGCCGGGATCCTCACCCGCACAAACCTACTGGCGCAGCCGATTTCCACCTCATTGCGGACGCCGCGCGCCGAAAGGTGGATTGTCCGGTCTGAGTTAGACCTGTCATTTGACTGTTTATTGCCTGGACACGCACACTCGTTGACGAGGGGTCAGCGGGTGAGGGGTCAGCGGGTGAGGGCGGTGGGAGAAGCAATGAGAACGACCTTCCGGCGTGCATCGATTGCAGTCATCGCCCTCATCTCGCTGCTTGCGCTGGGAATCATCGCGCCAACCGCGGGGTCGGCCGCGAGCTTGGCGAAGACGCGCGGGGCCGGCGACGACTACTCATCCTTCTTCACCGGCAGCAATTCAAGCCTGGTCAATAGCGGCTGGACAGCCTGCGACAAGCCGATCACGTGGAGCGTCGACACGCACCAGCTGACTCGCAACGAGTCCGTCCGTGAGACCGCTCGGATCCGTTGGGCGTTCGGTCGCTGGTCCGCCGTGACGGGGCTGCGATTCGTGAACGCCGGCGAGGTGCCGATCACGTACAACAACTCAAACTTCCGCATGTCACCGGCGGACGGCAGCCCAACGGCAAGCCGTCACATCTATCTGGCATTCATGCGCGTCGGCGAGTCCTCGCTGATGGTGAATCGCACGTATGGGTTTGGCTCGCCGATGACGATCGGACCGGGAAACCAGATTACCGCCGGGGCTGCGGCCTTCCGCACCGAACAGGTGAAGGAGAACGGGGCACGGGATCCGCGTGCGCTCAAAAGCCTCTACCTGCACGAGATCGGCCATGTTCTCGGCCTTGCCCATGCCGGCAATCAGGCGAACATCATGTACCCGATCGTTACCAATCAAGTGGTCCTGGGCCCCGGCGACGTCAATGGCGTACGCGTCATGACCAAGCCATGCCCAGCGTCGAATTCCTAGTCGTTCCGTCCAGGAAGGTTAGCCCCGTCCTCGACTACGCGACCGGCACCGCCGTAACAACCACATTCGCCTGATAGCCGCCGTTGTCCTCCTCATAGGCGCCGCCGCACGTAATGAGCGTCAACCTCGGCTTACCTGAGCCGGTGAAGAACTCCTCGATCTCCGTGTCGAACGTGGACTTCTGGATTCCTTCCACGGAGACCACTCGATACCGAACAACCGATCCAGACTCGGTGACCACGTTCACCTTCGTGCCCTCGTCCACCGAGTCAAGGGGGAAGAAGACCCCCCGGCCCTCGCTTGTGCCATCACGATGAGCGACGAGAACGGAGGATCCCTGCGAACTGCCGGGTGCCGGGCCATACTTGAACCAGCCGACCTCGCTGATGTCCTCCGGAATCTCCAGCGCTTGGTCTGCTGTCACCCCGACCGGGAAGACCTTCGCGTCAATGCCAAGATCCGGGATCTTGACCCTGACCGGCGCCGGTTGTTCAGCCGGTTCACTCGACTGTGCGCTCGGCATCGCCGGCATCGGGCTCGCACTGTAGGCGGCAAGCGCAGACTCCCGATCACCTACCGAAGGCAGTGGGGCACTAGACCATGATTCGGACGTGGCCAAGACGGCGGTAGTCACAAGGACGATGCCGCTCATGGCAAGGACAATGACAGCCGGTCGAGACCGAGACATGGTCGATCACGCCAGCCGCGCTGAGGTCATCCGGTCCTTGGCCTCGGCAGCCGCCTCGAGCATGCCGCGTAGCCCGGCGATGCGTACGGCCTCGTGCCGGCCACCCACGTTCAAGAATCGGTAGATCGCCATTGTCTCCTGTCGAACGGTCGACTCACTGAATCCGACGCGGGCCGCAATCTGCCCATTGGTCAGACCCTTGGCCATCAGCCCAAGGATCAGCATCTGCCGATCACTCAGGGCGCGCACCGTCCGCGAGTCACCGAGGTCCGTCGGCCGAGCACTGCCATGCGAGCCGTGACCGCCCGCATGCCCGTTGCCGCGCGGCAACTCCGGGGCAGCGAACTCGCCCGTCACCTGGCCGTTGCTCCTGACCGGCCGCGTCAGCAGACTGAAGTAGAGGGCCAGCACCGCCGCAAGGCCAGCGACGTCAGAGCGCAGCTTCGCCGGGTCGGGCGACTCACTGAAGATCACCTGGACGGCGCCAATGCGCTCGCTGGGCAGGGCAAGGGGCCAGGTAGCCAGAGGCTCGTGCGGGGTCTGCGCGTTGCCCAACCAGGGGTATTTCGCCTCGACAGCCGCCGCGGTGGGAAGGATGACGGGCTGATCATTACGCAGGGCATCCGTCATGGGCGACGCATCCCACAGGGAGAGATCCGAGCAGGCCTTGAGGGCCAGCGGCGTCATCCCGAAGGACCCGAGCACGCGCAGGGTCCCGTCCTGCTCGAAGACGCTGATGACGGCCGCCTTAGAGGAATGCTCGTTCATCAGCCCGAGGACCAACTGCTGAGCCACCTGATCGCTTGTCGGCTTGGTCATCAGGAACCGCACCATGTCGAACATGATGCGAGAGTTCGCGAAGTCGTCCCGGCGGCGGCGCATCTCATTCGGCTGGGCAGTCTCACCTGGGTAGTCCACCCCACTGCGGTGTCCTGCTTCGCTGATCAACGGACGCTCCAGCGTGTGCTGGCCAACCCGCTCGGTACCGGACGTCACCTCACTGGGCGTCACCTCACTTGGTGCTGACTCCCTGACGGCGGTTTGCTGGACGGTCACGTTATGCCTCCTCATCGGCTCCTGCATTGCCCCGAGTGACCAGGCAGGAGAACTCCTGAACGCAATCGTGATGCGACAAACCGTGCAATGGCCCCGTATGGGCGTGCAATGTCCGGGCTGCATGCATGCACTGACCGGTCAAGGCCCAGCCGAAATCGCGTGCCTGACACGGGTTTCGCACCCATCGGAGTTATCGGGTGTCGCTCATCGCCACTGAGCGTCTAACCACCGACCGGCCCGCCTCCAAGCGGGCGACCGGGACCCTGAACGGCGAGCAGGAGACATAGTCCAACCCGACCTCCTCGAAGAAATGGATCGACTCTGGGTCACCGCCATGCTCCCCGCAGACGCCGCAGTGCAGGCCGGGCCTCGTCCGCCGGCCCCTCTTCACCGCCATTCGCACCAGTTCTCCGACGCCATCGCGATCGAGCGTCTCGAAGGGTGATGCGCCGAAGACGCCCTTGTCCAGGTAGGCCGAGAAGAAGGCAGCTTCGACATCGTCCCGGCTGAAGCCCCAGGTGGTCTGGGTCAGGTCATTTGTCCCGAAGGAGAAGAACTCCGCCTGCTCAGCGATCTGGCCGGCCGTCAAAGCGGCCCGAGGGAGCTCGATCATCGTTCCGATGGCGAATCGCAGGGTGCAGCCGTTGACCGCCTCCACCTCTTTCAGCACCGCCGCGGCCTCGTCACGGACGAGCTCGAGCTCCTGGATCGAGCCAACAAGCGGCACCATGATCTCTGCCCGCGGATCACCGCCGACCGCCTGCCGCGCGCAGGCTGCCTCGGCGATGGCTCGCACCTGAAGGGCAAAGAGGCCGGGGAGTACCAGCCCAAGGCGGACTCCTCGCAAGCCAAGCATCGGATTCTGCTCGTGCAGTCGGGTCACGGCTCGTAACAGCCGACGATCCTCCGGCGCCTCGTCCCCACGCGACTCGGCGAGCGCCACTCGAACCGACAGTTCGGTGATGTCGGGAAGGAACTCGTGCAGGGGCGGGTCAATCAGCCGAATCGTCACGGGCAGGCCGTCCATCTCCTGCAGGATGTCGATGAAGTCCTGACGTTGCAGGGGCAGAAGTGCCGCCAGCGCCTCGTCATGCTCCTGCTGGGTTTCAGCGAGAATCAGCCGCTCGACCAGTGCGTGCCGGTCGCCAAGGAACATGTGCTCGGTCCGGAGCAGGCCGATCCCCTGAGCGCCCATCCGCCGCGCGCGCGCCGCATCCTGGGCCGTATCGGCGTTGGCGCGCACGCCCATCCGGCGCTTGGCATCCGCATGGCGCATCAGGCGATCGACCGCGCGGAGCAACTCGACCGTGCCGTCGTCAAGGCCGACGAGGCTGTCCTGGAGCCCGAGTTCGAAGTAGCGGACGACCGGACTGTCCATGACCGGGAGTTCGCCGAGGAACACCGACCCGGTCGTTCCATCAATAGAGATGGTGTCGCCCTCGTTGATCAAGACACCATCAGTTGTCGTGATCCTGCGGGCCGCCACGTCCACCTCGAGTGCCTCGGCCCCGCATACTGCGGTCTTGCCCATTCCCCGCGCCACGACTGCAGCGTGTGAAGTCTTGCCCCCGCGGCTGGTCAGGATCCCCGCCGCCGCGACCATGCCCTCGAGGTCGTCGGGGTTGGTCTCCCGTCGCACGAGGATCACCCGTTCCCCATCGCGCGTCCACGCCACGGCGGTCCGCGAGTCGAAGACCACGCGACCGACAGCCGCTCCGGGGGATGCGTTCATGCCCGTTGCCACCGGCCGGTCATTGGGGCCGACGGCGAAAGCAGGGAACATCAGCTGGGAGAGTTGATGGCCATCCACTCGAAGCAGCGCCTCATCCATCGTGATGACGTGCTCGTCCACCAGCTGGATGGCGATCCGGAAGGCAGCCGCGGCCGTGCGCTTGCCGATCCTTGTCTGCAGCATCCACAGCCGACCGCGCTCAATCGTGAATTCCACGTCGCATACGTCTCGGTAATGCAATTCGAGACGTCGCATGATGTCCTGCAGCTGCTCGTAGGAGTTGGCATCGAGGTCGCGGAGGTCGCTCAAGGAGAGGGTGTTGCGGACGCCGGCGACAACGTCCTCCCCCTGAGCGTTGGGCAGGTAGTCGCCGTATTCGCCGCGCGCGCCGGTGCTCGGGTCACGAGTGAAGGCCACCCCCGTGCCGGATCCTCGGCCGGCATTGCCAAATGCCATGACCTGGATGTTCACTGCCGTGCCGAGGTTCTGCGGGATTCGCTCCTGCCGTCGATAGAGCCGTGCGCGATCGGTATTCCAGGATGCGAAGACCGCGTCCACCGACATCATCAGTTGCTCGCGTGGATCCTGCGGGAATTCGCGGCCACTGTCCCGTCGGACGATCTCCTGGAAGGTACCGACGAGTTCTCGCAGCGCCGCAACCGGTAGTTCGACGTCGGTCGCCACCCCTTCGGTTGCCTTCGCCTTATCCAGGGCATGCTCGAAGTCCTCCCCGGCCAGGCCGAGGACGGTCTTGCCGAACATCTGCAGCAGTCGGCGATAGGAGTCCCAGGCGAAACGCTCGTCGCCCGCCCGCTCGGCAAGGCCGTGAACGCTCTGATCGTTGAGGCCGATATTCAGGACGGTGTCCATCATTCCCGGCATCGAGAACTTGCCACCTGATCGAACGGAGATCAGCAAGGGGTCCTGCGGATCTCCAAGATTGCGCCCCATTCGATCCTCGAGGATGGCGATGTTGTTCAGGATCTGCTCGCGCAGGCCAGGCGGCTGATGGCCGTGCGCCAGGTAGTACCGACACGCCTCGGTGGTGATCGTGAATCCCGGCGGCACCGGCAGGCCCAGCCGCGTCATCTCCGCCAGGTTGGCGCCCTTGCCACCCAGCAGGTCGCGACGGGAGCGATCTCCCTGGGCAAAGGTGAAGACGTACGTCTTGCCGGTAACCCGTGTGCCGTTGCCGTTGCCGTTGCCGTTGCCGTTGCCGTTGCCGTTGCCGTTGCCGTTGCCGTTGCCGTTG
>JAULZL010000318.1:0-2185 GCA_032117355.1 Candidatus Nanopelagicales bacterium | reverse complement strand
TATGTCATCAGTCAGGTGGCCGGGACGGACGTCTCTACGCCATGATCCCCTTCAACCGTCCGTCCTTTGACGGCAACGAGCTCACTAACCTCGCTCAGGCCGTCACCAATGGCCACACCGCTGGTAACGGCCCTTTCACCAAGCGCGCCGAGTCGATGCTGCAATCCATTCACGGCGGTGGCACTGCCCTGCTGACAACCTCGTGCACGCATGCCCTTGAGCTCTCGGCCCGCTTGCTCGATCTCCAGCCCATGGACGAGGTGATCGTTCCCGCGTACACCTTTGTGACCTCCGCCAGCTCGTTTGTCTGGAACGGCTCGAAGCCGGTCTTCGCCGATATTCGGCTCGACACGATGAATGTTGATCCGGCGGACGTGGAGTCGCTCATCACCGAGCGCACCAAGGCAATCTGCATCGTCCACTACGCGGGTGTTGGAGCCGAGCCGGATCGGTTTCGTCAGATGGCTCAGCGTCATGGCGTCCATCTGATCGAGGACAACGCGCACGGCCTCGGGGCGCGCTACGACGGTCAGAACCTGGGGACCTTTGGCGCGATGTCTTCCCTCAGCTTCCACGAGACGAAGAACGTGACCTGCGGTGAAGGCGGCGCACTTGTCATCAATGATCCGCTGCTGGTGGAGCGTGCGGAGATCCTGCGGGAGAAGGGGACGGATCGAAGCCGATTCCTGCGGGGCCAGGTAGACAAGTACACCTGGGTAGACATCGGTTCGAGTTGGGTCCTCTCCGATCTCCTTGCCGGTGTCCTCGTCGGCCAGCTCGAGCGCTTCGACGAGATTCAGAGCTCCCGGATGAGCCGATGGTTGCGCTATCACGTCGAACTGGCTGACTGGGCTCAGGAAAATGGGATCACAACGCCCGTCATCCCGGAGCAGGTCGAGCATCCGGCGCACATGTTCTACCTCCTGCTTCCGGATGCCGAGGTGCGAGATCGATACATCGCTCACATGAAGGAGCGAGGGGTGATGGCGGTGTTTCACTATCAGGACCTCGCCACGTCGCAGATGTCGGAACGCCTGGGCTCGACCCGAGAGTGCCCGAATGCCCAACAGGCTGCCGACCGACTTGTGCGCCTGCCGCTGTATGCCTCCTTGACGAGACAGGAGCAGGACACCGTGATCACTGCCACTCGGGAATTCGTTTCATGACCCACCAACTGCCGCATTTCACGGGTCGCCTGACCAGGCCAGCGACGCCGATGGTGCGCGCAGCATTCGATGCGACCCTGACGGGCTTGCTGGGACTGGCCACCTTCTTCATCGGATTCGGCCAGCCACTGAGCGCGCTGAAGGGTCCGCTTGGCCAGGGTGACATGTCCTACTACTACGCCGTTGCGAATGCACCGGGGCTGCGTGGTGAGGTTAGCCCGCACATGGGCTACCCCTTCGGCCTGGACTCGGCGTACTTCCCGGGCACGGACCTGATCCAGATCACCGTGGCCCGCGTGGTGTCCTGGATCACCGGGACGGTGTTCCTCGGCGTGAACACCGCATACGTTCTGTCCTTCGCTGGCGCGGCAGTTGCATGTTGGCTTGCCTGTCGGATTGCAGGAATCAACCGCGCTCTTTCGATCACCATCGCTCTGGCCTTCACGGCCCTGCCGACCCACTGGTTTCGAATCGAGCACACCTGGCTAGCGACGATCTACTCGGTCGCGGTCTCCCTGGCAATCGCCTTGATCATTCTTTCCGGACGCCTCGACGGCGGCCGCAAGGGCGAAGGCTTCAGCTGGCGCAGGTGGGCTCTCCTCACGATCGCCCTCTCCCTCGTCGTGGCATGGAGTGGGCTGTACTACACCTTCTACGGCTGCCTGATCATCGTGATCGCGATCGCCTTTCGGATTTCGAAGGTACCGGCGCGAAAGGACTGGCTGCTCAACCTGATACCTCTGGTGGCCATCGGCATGGGAACTGGCCTGGCGATGCTGCCGGGCCTTATCGTCCGACTGACGACTGGGGTTGCCGCGGGCTACGAGCGCCCCATCTTCGATGCAATCCTGTACGGCGGGCAGTTGGCTGATTCGATCCTGCCGACCACCGTATCCATGATGCCGGTGATCAGCAGCCTTACGGACCCGCTGACCGACCTCAACGATTGGGCGAACCAGGCGAACGCCATCGGTGTCCGGTGGACAGCCGATCAAGGGACGACCCTCACCCTTATTGCC
>JAULZL010000317.1:0-1519 GCA_032117355.1 Candidatus Nanopelagicales bacterium | reverse complement strand
TACCCGGAGTACCTCGCTGACCTGGGCAACAACGAGCCCACCATGCACAATCGCAGCCTCGAGCTCAGTCGCCGTGGCCGCGCCTTCAAGCTTTGGCTGACCTTCCGCGCGTACGGCCTGCCAACGCTTGCGGCGGCCATTGATCGAGGGATCGGCCTGGCGGAGTACGCGGAGGCGGTCATCAACGAGCACCCTCGGCTTGAGGTTGTCACTCCCGCGAGCCTGGGGATCGTGACCTTCGTCGGCACCGGCGCCTCGGACGAGGATCACGTAGCAGCTGCCGCTGCGCTCACGGCCGACGGATACGCGGCCGCCACGAGTACCGTCCTGAAGGGCCGCACCGTTCTGCGGCTGTGCATCATCAATCCTGCAACGACCACCCGGGACATCGACGGCACCATCGAAAGACTGGCGTCCTACCTTGGGTGATCCGCAGGAGGGTTGCGCGTACACCTAGGCGAGGGTCACGCCCTCATGCTCGAGCAGGGCGCGCTTAACGTGCAGGCCGTACCCATAGCCGCCGATGCCATTCGCGGCCACCACCCGGTGACAGGGCACGAACGGTGCAACCAAGTTTGCCGAGCAGGCAGTGCCGGCCGCCCGGTGGGCGCGTGGATTACCTGCCCACTCCGCCAGACCGGCATAGGTCCGCACCGTGCCAGGCGCGATACCGCGCATAGCCGCCCAGGCATGCTGCCTGAACGCGCCACCCGGTTGACGCACCACCACCTCGTCGAGGGCCGTCAACTCCCCATCACGGTAGCGCTGCAGGATCGCCACCAGCCAGGGCAGCGGATCGGGGACGGCATTGCGAGCACCAGCAAGCCGATCAAGGGCGTCCGCCACACCGCGGAAGGTCGAGGCCACGACTACCGCTCCATCGACGACGACGGTCAGGTCGCCGCCGGGTATATCGAAGCTGGCGAATTGGAGAGGTTCGTCCTGCACTCGGTGGGCCCGCACGGTCAGCGCTGGAGCAGCATGTCCGCAACGAGGAAGGACAGTTCGAGGCTCTGCTCGCGGTTCAGACGCGGGTCGCATGCCGTCTCGTAGCGCTGGCCCAGATTGTCCTCAAGGACGCCACCCGTGCCACCGATGCACTCGGTCACATCGTCGCCCGTGAGCTCGATGTGGATGCCGCCGGGGAAGGTGCCCAGCTGGCGATGGACCTCGAAGAACCCGAGGACCTCCGAGATGACGTCATCGAAGAGCCGAGTCTTGTGACCCGTGGTGGCTTCCCGGGTATTGCCGTGCATCGGATCGCACACCCACACGACCGGCACCCCGCAGGCATCGACCTTCTGGACGATGCTGGGCAGGACATCGCGAACCTTGTCGGCGCCCATGCGCGTGATCAGGGTGAGTCGACCCGGCACTCGCTCGGGGTTCAACCGCTCGGCGAGCTCCACGATCTCGTCCGGCGAGGCCGTTGGGCCGACCTTGACGCCCACCGGATTGCGAATGACGGACGCGAAGTGCACGTGCGCGGCGTCGAGTTGTCGGGTGCGCTCCCCGATCC
>JAULZL010000316.1:0-7726 GCA_032117355.1 Candidatus Nanopelagicales bacterium | reverse complement strand
GACGCCCAGGTACCCGAGACGGTGGGCGCCGGCGATGTCGAGCTGTACTGGGATTTCGTCTCTGATCAATGGCCATTCCCGATCTACGAGGCACGGGTGAGCATCCTTGGGCCGACGTCGGCGCTGGCTGCCCTGTGCTTTGCGGCCGACAGCTTCACTCGGGGTTGCGTCGTCGACGTTAACGGCGGGCCGAATGGATCCACCACGATGGTCGCAACGGGGGACTACAACCCGATCACCGGCTACCTGACCGGGGTGATCGCCTGGCCGAGAAGTGCCTTCACAGCCACACCCACTCCGGTCATCCTCGAAGATCCGGAAACCCAGGAGTTTGACCGCGCCGCGGGAATTGCGCCGTGGGCAGGTGGCTTCGCAGTCTTGGCACTGCTCGTTCCCGCGATCATCGCCGTCGCCCTGCGGCGACGAAGCAAGGGCGTGGTCATCACTGAGACCCCCGTTCGATACGAGCCGCCCGAGGGTCTGCGGCCGGCCGAGCTCGAGGCTGGACTCGACGGCCACGTGACGACGCGAGGCATTGCCGCGACCCTGGCGGACCTCGCGGCCCGCGGTCACATCACGATCCAGCAGGAAGAGGAGCGGCTCTTCCACCGGGAGGGTCTCGAACTCCAATGGACGGGCACGGGTAAGGACGAACTTCGCACTTGGGAGGAATCCCTGCTCGCCGCAATCTTCAAGGGCCAGACGACGGCGACGATCGGAGAATACGATCCGCTGCTCGCCAGCGCCATCAAGGACGTTTCGACCCTGCTGTCTGCCAACGCTCGCGGAAGCGGGAGGTACAACCCCGAGGGCTACCGGCCGGACGTTCCCTACCGAATTCTGATCGGCGTGGGGGCGCTCATGGTCATCGGCGGCATAGTCACCATCGCGATAAGGCAGGACGAGGTCGTCCCGCTCACGATCCTGGTCGCAGTGCTGCTCCCCGGGGTCGGGCTCTTCCTCGGTGGCCTGCTGGGTGCGGCGATCACCCCTCGGCAGCAATCAAAGCGCTCTGCGACCTTCATCGCGTTGACGGCTGGGTTTCGCCGACTCATGGAGACGGACTCGGCTGAGGCACGCCGCGACTGTGCCCAGCGACTGAACCTTCCGGATTACGCCCTGTTCGCTACGTACTTTCCGTATGCGATCGCCCTGGAACTCGAGGACACCTGGATCGCCGACTTCCCCGACCTTGATCCCGTGCAATTGCGCAACTACGGCTTCAGCGTCGCTTCCCTCGGCGCGCTGAGCAGTCTGAGCTCGGGGATCACGACCTCGGTGACCTCCGGGTCGGTCACTCGCTCCAGCGGCTCCGGCTTCAGCGGGGGCGGAGGAGGCGGAGGTGGCGGTGGTGGAGGTGGCGGCGGATCCTTCTAGCGGGTGGCGGGGCCCACATGCACGGTTGCGGCCCCCAATGTGCCGCGCAGGGCTCCGTCCCGCACACTTAGGCCGTGAAGAGAGTTCTCGTGACCGGTGCGACCGGCTATGTCGGTGGCCGTCTTGTCCCAGCCCTACTCAAGGAGGGGTACGAGGTTCGGGTCCTCGCGAGGTCTCCCGAGAAGCTTCAGGACGTTGCCTGGGGCGGCGATGTTGAGATCACCACGGGTGATGCGGGGAATGCGGAGGACCTCAATCGTGCCCTCGAAGGGATAGACGTCGCGTACTACCTGCTGCATTCCCTGCAGGAGGGACGAAGCCTCGAGGATGCTGAGCGCTCTATTGCCAGTACTTTCGCGAGCGCCGCCAAGCAGGCGGGTATCGGGCGCATCATCTACCTCGGTGGACTAGCGCCAGACATCCCCGAGTCCCAGATGTCACCGCACATGCGCTCACGGGTCGGGGTCGGCCAGATCCTCAAGGCAAGTGGCGTACCGACCATCGAGTTCCGCGCCGCAGTGATCATCGGTTCCGGCTCTGCATCCTTTGAGATGCTTCGCTACCTGACCGAACGACTCCCAGCGATGATCACTCCACGCTGGGTACGGACGAAGACCCAGCCGATTGCCGTTCGCGACGTGCTGCGCTACCTCGTCATGGCAGCCGAACTACCGCCCGAGGTGAGCCGTGAATTCGACATCGGCGGCCCGGACGTCCTCACGTACCAGCAGATGATGCAACGCTACGCCGCTGTCGCGGGCCTGCCCCGACGAATCATCCTGCCGATCAACCTGCTTTCCCCCCAGCTTTCCAGTCACTGGGTCAGCCTGGTCACCCCCGTCCCCCGGTCAATTGCCCGGCCCCTCGTCCAATCGCTTCGGCATCCGGCCGTCTGCCGGAACAGTGAGGTAAAGGACTTCATCCCCGATCCACCCGAGGGGCTGTTCAGCTTTGATGAGGCGGTTCGACGGGCGCTTACCCGCATTCGTGACGCAAACGTGGCGACCCGATGGTCCGGGGCGGCCTTTGCCGGCGCACCAAGTGAGCCGCTGCCGAGTGACCCCGAGTGGGCGGGTGGCTCGCTCTACACGGACGTACGAGAGGTGCCCACGAACGCTTCCCAGCAGTCACTGTGGGCTGCCGTGGAGCGCATCGGTGGGGAGAATGGCTGGTATGCCGCGAACTTCCTGTGGCAGGTGCGCGGCTTGATCGACCGACTGGTCGGCGGGGTAGGACTCCGTCGCGGTCGACGCGACCCGCGTGAGCTCAGGGTTGGCGAAGCGGTGGATTTCTGGCGGGTCGAGGAGCGGGTTCCCGGTCACCTGCTACGACTGCGGGCCGAGATGCGAATGCCAGGCAAGGCCTGGCTGGAGTTCACCGTCGAGCCGACGGCCGAGGGGGGATCTCTGCTGCGGCAACGGGCGGTCTACTGGCCCAAGGGCCTGGCCGGTCACGCCTATTGGTGGTCGGTTGCCCCCTTCCACGCTTTCGTCTTCCCCCCGATGGCCCGTCACATCGTCGAGCGGGCCGAGGCAATCGATCGGACTTCCGACAGAATCCCCTCGTGAGTTCAGCTGACGCCACCGAGAAGACGCCGTACGAGATCTTCGGGGGCGCGCCCTTCTTCGAGGCGCTCGTCCGGTCCTTCTACGAGCGGGTGGCGCAGGACGACATCCTGCGACCGATGTACCCGCCCGGTGACCTCGCTCCGGCAGAGCGTCGATTGCTCATGTTCCTTGAGCAGTACTGGGGTGGGCCGACCACCTACGACCAGGAGCGCGGACATCCGCGGTTGCGGATGCGGCATGCAGGCTTCGCGATCGACGCAGCGGCACGCGATCGCTGGCTGACTTTGATGCACGAAGCTGTTGCCGAGCGAAACATGCCACCCGAGCATGAGCGCGTCCTCTGGCAGTACCTGGTGAGCGCGGCTTTCGCCATGCAGAACATCCCGGATGAGCCCCCCACGGCTCCCATCAACCTCACGGAGGCATGAGGTGGTCGAGAGCGCGCGACCCGAATCCGATGCGCTCTGGTGGCGCTCCGCCGTCATCTACCAGGTTTACCCGCGATCATTCAGCGACCACGATGGGGACGGGCTGGGTGACATTCCCGGCCTGATCGCCAAACTCGACTACCTGGCAGACCTCGGCGTGGACGCAGTCTGGGTGTCACCGTTCTATTCCTCACCCCTGCATGACGGCGGGTACGACGTCACCGACTACCGCTCAATCGACGAGCGGCTCGGGACGATGGCGGACGTTCACACTCTCATCGACCAAGCACATGCCCGCGGTATCCGCGTCCTGATGGACATCGTCCCAAACCACACCAGTAGCCAGCACGAGTGGTTTCAGGAGTTGCTCGTATCCGAGCCCCATTCGCCGGCGTGGGACAGATATCTGGTGCGCGCGGGGCAAGGCGAAAGCGGCTGTCTGCCGCCAAACAACTGGCGCAGTGTCTTCCATGGCGAAGCCTGGACTCAATTGACCTTGGCCGATGGATCTCCCTCGGGCTCGTGGTACCTCCACCTGTTCGACTCGACCCAGCCCGACCTTGACTGGACCAACGCGGAGGTCATCGAGGAGTTTCACGACATCCTGCGATTCTGGTTTGACGTGGGTATCGATGGCTTCCGCATCGACGTTGCGCATGGACTGGTCAAGGCGGTCGGCCTACCGGACACCGACAGTCCTGCGGACCTCCAGGACGACACGATGATTGACGAGCGACGCACTCCCTACTGGGATCAGGACGGTGTCCACGAGATCTATCGTGGATGGCGAGCGATCGCGGACTCATACGACGAGCCACGCATCTTCTGCGGAGAGGCCTGGGTGGAATCCGCGGAGCGCCTGGCTCGCTACCTGCACCCGAACGAGTTGCACACGTCCTTCAACTTCGAGTACCTGAAGGCTGGCTGGGATGGCCCCCGCATGCGAGAGGTCATCGACCAGACAATCGCAACCCACGCCTCGGTCGGCGCTCCGCCAACCTGGGTGCTGTCCAACCACGACGTGATCCGGCATCGCACTCGACTGGCTCCCGGCTACGAGACGGGGAGCCCTGACCTCGAGCGGGGTCTCCGTAGGGCTCGGGCCGCGACCGCCTTCACCCTCGCGCTTCCCGGATCCGCGTACCTGTACCAGGGCGAGGAGCTTGGCCTACCCGAGGCTGCCCTGCCCGACGAGGATCGACAGGATCCGGCATGGCTTCGCAGTGGAGGTACGGACGGCTTCCGGGACGGTTGCCGCGTACCTCTTCCGTGGGCAGGCGCCGAGGCCAGTTACGGCTTCGGGCCCGGCCCGCGGTCGTGGCTGCCCCAACCCGAGGAGTGGGCCGGACTCTCCGTTGCAGTCCAGGAAGGCGACGAGTCGTCGACCCTGGAGTTGTACCGCCGACTGCTCTCGGCTCGTCGATCAGAACCGGCGATGGGCGAGGGGAGCTTGGACTGGATCGGTGAGCTCGCAAGCGAACCGAGCCTCCTCGGCCTGCGGCGATCTGCGCCGGACGGCTCAGGGGTCGACGTCATCCTCAACCTGGGTGATCAGATCGCGCGAATACCGTCAACACTGGGCACCAACATGCTTGTGCAGTCAGGTGATGAAGTCGCGATTCTTGCCGAGGATCCAACCGCTGCCGCGCACCTGGTGATCGGGCCCGAGACCTGCGTCTGGCTTCGCACCGCACCCGCGCACGAAGCCTGACGCCCGGCCTTCACTGGCCGGGGGACGAGGAGCGCAGCTAGCGGACGAGGCTCATGTCCAGGCGCCCGGCCGCCCGAGCGAAGACCTGGCCGCGGGACGTGCTCAGTCGACGCCATGGCCCGCAGGTTGCAGCCGCGACCCTGGATCGATCCTGAGTAAGCAGGCCCAGCCGGCGCGCCGCGTGCAGGATTCGCATCGGCAGGCCAGCCCAGGCGATGCGCTCCCAGATCTCATCCGCGAGTTGCTGCTGTGCTACCTCGGGCAAGCCTTGGGATCGCCGGGCGAACTCCTCGACGGCAGCATCCACCTGGGGAACCAGGTCGCCGGACATCGCGAACATGGGTAGGTGCCAGCCGTCCGACGGGGGCAGTAGGGCGATGCTGGCGCTCTTGGTCACGGGGACCCGAACCTCCTGCATGGCGGTGAGGTCCAAGCCTCCGCCGGTCGCCGCGACGCGATCGCACTCCAGCACGAGGGAGGCCAAGGAGACCGTGACATCCACCTGCTCCGATACCTCGGCTGGCACGGCCACGAAGGCCAGCACATTCATCGGTGGTGCGGTGTAGGCACCGAGGGCACCGCTGCGGGTGACGAGTCGTACCGGCATCCGAGCATCCCAGGCCAGTTGACGTCGCCCGATCGCAGCGAGGGACCGAGCCTCTTCGCCGCGCACAGCAATCACGGAATTGCTCAACTTGCCTCCACCTCAACTGCGGGAAGTTCCGCGTGCGAGGCAAGGATGCCGCGCACGTGCTCGGGGATCCGGCGAGCCGACTCCGTCTGCTGGTCGAAGAAGACCACCTGGGTCATCGCCGATGCCGCGAGGGTGCCGTCGTCGTCAAGGACCCGATACGAGAAGTCGTAGGAGGCCCCGCCGAGGCGACTAATCCACGTCTCCACCACCACGGGTGCCGGCCGTAGCCGAAGTGGCCTTCGATGGACGATCTCCTGCCGCGCGACCACCTGACTCAGGGTGTCGACTTCCTCCTGAAGCACATTGGTGAGCACCCACACCCGGGCCTCTTGCAGGTAGTCGTGATAAGCGACGTTGTTGACATGCCCGAACGGATCAAGGTCGCTGTAGCGACGAATGACTTCGACTCGGAAAAGGGTCACGCTAGTCCCGCGTCAGCTTGCGATAGGTGGCGCGATGTGGCCGAGCGGCGTCGGCGCCGAGTCGCTCGACCTTGTTCTTCTCGTAGGACTCAAAGTTGCCCTCGAACCAGAACCACTGAGAGTCGCCCTCGTAGGCGAGGATGTGCGTCGCCACCCGGTCGAGGAACCACCGATCATGAGAGGTGATAACCGCGCACCCGGGGAACTCAAGGAGCGCATTCTCCAGTGAGCCAAGTGTCTCGACATCGAGGTCGTTGGTCGGCTCGTCGAGGAGCAACAGGTTGCCACCCATCTTCAGGGTCAGTGCGAGGTTCAGCCGATTTCGCTCCCCACCGGAGAGCACGGAGGCCTGCTTCTGCTGATCGGGGCCCTTGAACCCGAAGGCCGATACGTAGGCCCGGGACGGCATTTCGACGTTGCCAACCTTGATCCAGTCGAGGCCATCGGACACCACCTCCCAAACGTTGCCCTTCGTATCGAGCCCGGAGCGAGACTGGTCGACATAGGACAGCAGCACGGTGTCGCCGACCCTGATATCACCAGAGGTCGGCAGGGTGTCCTTGTCGGAGGTGTCATTGAGGGCAGCGGCGACGATCATCCGGAAGAGCGTGGTCTTGCCCACGCCGTTGGGGCCGATGACGCCGACGATCCCGTTACGCGGCAGGGTGAAGGAGAGGTCGTCGAGCAGGAGCCGGTCGCCGAAGGCCTTCGTCAGGCCCTTGGCCTCGACGACCAGGCTGCCTAGCCGCGGGCCCGGTGGAATCTGAATCTCCTCCATGTCGAGCTTGCGGGTCTTCTCCGCCTCAGCAGCCATCTCTTCATAGCGATCGAGGCGCGCCCGGCTCTTGGTCTGGCGTGCCTTGGCATTGGACCGCACCCACTGCAACTCCTCGGTGAGTCGCCGTTGCAGCTTGGCGTCCTTCTGGCCTTCGACCTTCAGGCGGGCCGACTTGGTCTCGAGGTAGGTGGAGTAATTGCCCTCGTACGGGTAAGCGCGGCCCCGGTCGAGTTCGAGGATCCACTGGGCGACGTTGTCGAGGAAGTAGCGATCATGGGTAATGGCGACGATGGTGCCGGGGTACTTCTCCAGGTGCTGCTCCAGCCACTGGACGCTCTCTGCATCGAGGTGGTTGGTCGGCTCGTCAAGCAGCAGCAGGTCCGGCTGACGGAGCAGCAGTTGGCAGAGGGCCACGCGCCTCTTCTCGCCACCGGAGAGCACCGAGACCTCGGCGTCGCCGGGCGGGCAGCGCAGGGCATCCATCGCCTGGTCCAGCTGGGCATCGAGGTCCCACGCGTTCTTATAGTCGATGTCCTCCTGGAGTTTGCCCATCTCAGCAAGCAGGGTGTCGTAGTCCGCGTCCGGGTCGGCGAGCTCGACGGAGATCTCATTGAAGCGATCGACCATCGCCTTGGTCTCGGCGACGCCGAGCTGGACGTTCTCCAGGACGGTCTTGGTCTCGTCGAGTACGGGCTCCTGCTGCAGGATGCCCACCGTGTAGCCGTCCATCAGTTTGGCCTCGCCATTG
>JAULZL010000315.1:0-2913 GCA_032117355.1 Candidatus Nanopelagicales bacterium | reverse complement strand
CCGTCGATGTGGTCACGCCCAACGCCCTCCCGGCGAAATTCCGAGACACGGTGCTTGCCGAGGCCGTGCCGGTGTGAAGCCACCACGCCTGGCCGAATACGTCGCGCATGTCCTCACGGCGGTCAATCGCATCGGGGTCTACACCGAAGGCATGCACTGCACCGCGTGGCGCAACTGCGGAATCACCAAAGTGTAGCCTGCAAATGGCCCAGAGTGTAGCCTGACCCAGTCCGGTCTCACGGGATGGGAGGTGATCGTGGCATATCTGCCGAGGATCGTCGACCAGGTGATCACGCGCCGGCTGGCATCCGCCGGCGCCGTCCTCATCGAAGGGCCCAAGGCATGTGGCAAGTCGTTCACTGCTGAGCAGCACTGCGCGAGCAGCGTGTACCTCGATCGGGACCTCCAGGCCCTTGAGGCCCTCACCGTCGATCCGTCACTGGTGCTGTCGGGTGCAGCACCGCAATTGGTCGACGAGTGGCAGCTCGATGCCACTCGAGTGTGGAACTACGTCCGACATCAGGTCGATGACCGCAGGCTGCCGGGTCAGTTCGTCCTCACGGGTTCAGCCGTGCCCGTCGACGACGCGCGCCGACACACCGGTGCGGGGCGATTCGCCCGGGTGAGCATGCGCCCGATGAGCCTGAGCGAAAGCGGTGACTCAACCGGGGTGATGTCGCTGGCGGGGATGCTCGCTGGGCAACGGCCGACGGGCGAGCGCACGCAGCACACCGTGGCCGACATCGCCGACCTGGTCGTTCGAGGAGGCTGGCCGCTCAACATCGGCCTTGGTATCGAGGAAGCTGCCCAGGCCAACGTCGACTACCTCCGCACCATTGCCGAGGTGGACCTCAGTCGAGTCGATGCCGCACGACGCGATCGGAGAATTGCCGAACGACTGTTGGGGGCACTGGCCCGAAACATCGCCATGGAGCAGAAAGTCGCACGCCTGGCGAACGAGGCGCAGGGGGACGATCAGCCTCTCGCGCGATCAACGGCCTACGACTATCTTGCGACTCTGCAACGCCTGCTGATCCTGGAGGAGCAACCGGCCTGGGCGCCCCACCTTCGCTCGCGAGCCACGCTGAGGAAGGCACCCCGAACTCACTTCACCGATCCATCCCTGGCGGTCGCTTCCCTGGGCGCAAGCCCCAAGCGACTTCTTCGTGACCTCGAGTTGCTCGGCCTTCTCTTCGAGTCGATGGCTGTCCGCGATATGCGGGTCTACGCCGAGCCCCTGGGTGCCAGGGTCAGTCACTACCGGGATAGCGATGGCCTCGAGGTCGACATCGTCGTGCAAACACGCGACGACGCGTGGGGCGCATTCGAGGTGAAGCTCGGCTCCGGTCGCCTCGACGATGCTGCTCGCAACCTCGTGGCCTTCGCCGCGAAGGTCGATACGACGCGGGTCGGTGCTCCGGCCGTCCTGGGCATCATCACCGCAACGGGATATGGCTATGCCCGTGACGACGGAGTCATGGTTATCCCGATCGGGGCACTCGGACCATAGATAGGCTCGCAAGGCCGACCTGGCCCGTCCGAGGAGTAGTCGTGACCGCTCGCCCCGTGATCCCCAGCACCGAGTTCTCGCAGCGCCTTGCCGCCGTCCAGTCCGCGATGGCCGAGCAGGGCCTGGACATGCTGCTGCTCTACGGCGACGACCGCGCGGTCTTCGGCGCCAACGCCACCCGCTGGCTGCTCGACTACGCCGCGCACTTCGAGAGCTGTTGCGTGATCGTGCCCGCCCGGGGCATGCCGCATGTCGCCACCGGCGCCGAGGCGGAGAGCTTCTACCGCAACACGGCACGCCTTGGCGAGGTTCACGTCGTCCGCGACTTCTGCATGCCGGACGAGGAGTATCCGTACACCAATCCCATCCCGTTCTCGACCTACGCCGATGCGGCCCGCGATGAACTCGGCCGACCGGTGAGCCGCGTCGGGATCGTCGAGCGACTGTGGTGCCCGGAGTGGTTGATGGACCGGTGGCGCGAGTCATTCCCCGGTGCATCGATCGAGCCCTTCGACCGCACCTGGTACGGGCTCAAGGCCTGCAAGTCACCGGCCGAACTGGACGTCATCAGGTACGCCTACCAGGTGGCCGAGCTCGGCCTGACCGCCGGCCTGGCAAGCCTTCGCTCAGGGGTGACCGAGCGCGATGTCGCCGCGGAGATCGAGTATGCGATGCGCAAGGCCGGCTCGGAGGGGTCGGGCATCGACACCATCGTCGGCTCCGGGGTGCGCAACACCAGCCCGATCCTGACGCGGGCCTACCCGCGGGTCATCGAGGCCGGCGAGATGGTGCTGCTGACCATCGCACCCCGATACGAGGGCTACCACGCGGCCATCGGGCGGCCGGTGATGGTGGAGGGTCCGCCGAGCCCCGAGCAGTTGCACGCATCGCGCGGCGCCATCGCCGCGGCCGACGCAACCGTTGCCGCCCTGCGCCCGGGGGCGACCGGGGCCGAGGTCGCCGGCGCGGGCCTGCGCGTCCTGCGCGAGGAAGGCCTGCTCGAGCTCTGCGTCTACTCGGGCAATCACAGCGTCGGCACCTCGGAGTTCGAGCCGCCCATCCTGACCTCGACCTCGGACTACGTCATTCACGAGGACATGGTGGTCTCCGTGGACGTCCCGCTCTTCTTCGCGCCCTGGGGCGGGATGCGCTACGAGGACGGCTATCACGTCACGGCCGACGGGCCGGTGAAGTTGACCACCTCTCCCCTACTGCCCCTGGGCTGAGCCGTCCCGAACTGCACGCCGCGCAGCAACCAGGCGAAGGCGTGCACCGTTGGCGTCAGCTCCCGGTTGATCTCGTCGTGCTGATGGATGATGAAGTTACGGTTCGCGACCACTAGCGCCCAGTCGACGTCACCTGGGGCCCGGACACCCAGCCGGGAAAGCCGATTGGCGGCTTCA
>JAULZL010000314.1:0-3798 GCA_032117355.1 Candidatus Nanopelagicales bacterium | reverse complement strand
GGCTGCGCTGAAGGGCATGCTCAAGCCGATCTACGAGGAAGTCCAGCTCGGGACGGCCCAGGTCCGCGAGGTGTTCAAGTCCTCCAAGTTCGGCACGATCGCCGGATGCCTCGTCCAGTCGGGTGACATCAAGCGCAACAGCAAGGCGCGGGTGATCCGCGATGGCGCGGTGGTAGCCGAGAGCGTGAACATCGCTGGCCTTCGGCGGTTCAAGGATGACGTCACCGAGGTTCGCGAGGGCTTCGAGTGCGGCATCAACCTGGGCAACTTCCAGGACATCAAGGTCGAGGACGTGATCGAGACCTTCGAACTGCGCGAGAAGCCCCGCAAGCCCTAACCCGCTCCGTCGTTTGTCCCGGTATCCGCCCCAAACGGCAAAACCGGGCCAGAAATGGCCCCGTTTTGACCGTTTGCCCCGGATACCGGGACAAACGGCGAAATGGGGCGCGATGGGAGCAGGATTGTGATGAACGTGGCGGATACCGGGACAAACGGTGGAGGAGGGGTGCGGTGAGTAGCCAGGCGCGTCAGCGCAAGATGGCCGAGCGGATCAAGGAGATCGTCGCCCGGGCGGTAGAGATGAGGGTCAAGGATCCGCGATTGGGCTTCGTGACCATCACCGATGTTCGGGTGAGCCCTGACCTGCGAGAGGCCTCCGTCTTCTACACCGTCTACGGCGACGAAGAGTCGCGGATCTCGAGCGCTGCTGCCCTCGAGGCCGCTACCGGAATGATCCGTACCGAGGTCGGGCGGCAGACCGGCATCAAATTCACCCCCACGATTGTCTTCATCCTCGATGCGATCCCGGAAACCGCTGCCCACGTGGAGGATCTGCTGCGCAGAGCTGCTGCCGCCGACGCCGAGGTGCACGAGCAGGCTGCCCATGCCACCTATGCCGGCGAGGCCGACCCGTATCGCAAGCCGGTAGTGGACGACGCGGAGGAGCAGGCATAACCATGGCCCCCTCGGGCCTGCTGGTCATCGACAAGCCCGCCGGGTGTACGTCCCACGACGTCGTCAGCCGAGTTCGACGGCTGTATGGCACGCGCAAGGTCGGTCACGCGGGAACCTTGGACCCGATGGCCACCGGGGTGCTGATCGTCGGCCTCGAGCGGGCCACCCGTCTATTGGGGTATCTCGCCCTGAAGGACAAGGAATACCTGGCAACCATTCGGCTGGGCTCATCGACCGTGACTGACGACGCCGAGGGGGAGGTCCTCAGGTTCGCGGATGCGGGCATGATCGACGAGATCAGCGCCGATGCGATCTCCGCCGCGATGGGGCCGCTGACCGGGACGATCGAGCAGGTCCCCAGCGCAGTCAGTGCCATCAAGATCGAGGGCAAGCGTGCCCACGCGCGAATCCGTGCTGGTGAGTCAGTGGACCTTCCCAGCCGGATCGTGCAGGTCAACGAGTTCACCCTTCTGGCGTGCCGGCGCGGGATCGAGAGCATCGACCTCGATGTCCGAATCCACTGCAGCACGGGAACCTACGTAAGGGCCCTGGCCCGCGATCTCGGAGCGGCCCTGGGAGTCGGGGGACACCTGACCTCCCTGCGACGAACCCGGGTGGGCCCTTGGAGGATTGAGGCCGCCACGCCACTCGAGGTGCTTGCCAGCAGCCCCGAGCCGGCTTCCCTGGTGCTCGGGATCGATGAGGTGGCCGCCTGCTCATTCCCTACCTGGCACCTTGATGGCGATCGCGCTGAAGATGTCCGTCACGGCCGCCGAATCCCCTGGGAGGCCGGTGACCGGGATGGGCCGGTGGCCTGCATCGGGCCGGGAGGTGAATTCCTGGCTATAGCCGAGCGCACCGGACTGACCTCTCGCTACCTGGCCGTCTTCGTCTGACGAATCGCAGCGCTGATCTAGGGTACGGACGACATGCAGACGACAGATGCACGAGGCGCGAAGGCCGAGGAGGATCGCCGCGGAGCAGTGGTCACCATCGGTGTTTTCGATGGAGTCCACCGGGGCCATCAGGCACTTCTTGGCGAAGCGCGGGCGCTTGCCGATGAGCGTGGTCTGCCAATGGTCGTCCTTACCTTCGACCCGCATCCGAAGTCGGTCGTCTCCGGCCGCCACCCCCGCACGTTGGCCACGCTTGAGGACAGGGTCGCGCTGCTGCGGGCCCACGGCGCGGACGAGGTCATCGTCCTGCCCTTCACTCCGCGTCTCGCCGAGTTGTCGCCAGCGGAGTTCATCGATCTGGTGCTGCGGCAGCAGGTGCATGCCAGCCTGGTCGTGATCGGGAGCAACTTCCGATTCGGCCATCGAGCCGCCGGTGATGTTGATGCGCTGCGCGCAGCGGGGGTGCACGCTGGCTTCGAGGTGCATGCCGTGACCCTTCGCGCCGATGCTGAGCCGTGGTCCTCGACGAGGATCCGGGGACTCCTCGATGAGGGGGACGTCTCCGGCGCGGCAGTGCTCTTGGGTCGGCCGTACCGGCTGCGAGGAGTTGTCGTCCACGGCGATCATCGTGGTCGTGAACTCGGCTACCCCACCGCGAATCTGCAGTGGTCGGGCGAGCCGGTGATTCCGGCGGACGGTGTGTACGCCGGATTGCTGGTTGTCGACGGTGCACCGATGGCGTCTGCGATCTCTGTGGGGACGAATCCGCAGTTCGACGGCGACGAGCGCCGGGTGGAGGCTTACGCCATTGATCGCCATGGACTGGACCTTTACGACGACATAGTCGCAATCGACTTTGTGAGTCGGTTGCGCGGCCAGATGACCTTTGCCGACCTCGGCGGCCTCATCGATCAAATGGCGCAGGACGTGTCCGATTCGCGGCGGATACTGGCCGTGGACTGAGTGCTTGCCCGCGTGCGGGATTTCACCTGCACCACACCCTGCTGGTAGCCTGCGCGAGCCGCCTTATAGGTGGCATATCCGACGGTCGTGGGGCGGGCGCCCCGCGACTCGTGACGCACTAATGCAAGTCTGACTAGCGGCCTCTGGGTCGGAGTCGGACGCGCCCGAGAGGAAGTTATGTCACTCGATACCGACGTCAAGGCCGCAATCATCGCTGAGTACGGCACCAAGCCCGGCGATACCGGCTCCCCGGAGGTCCAGATCGCGCTGCTCACCAAGCGCATCAGCGATCTGACGGAGCACCTGAAGGCACACAAGCATGACCACCACAGCCGTCGCGGCCTGTTGATTCTCGTTGGTCAGCGTCGTCGCCTCCTTCAGTACCTCGTGAAGACGGACATCGCTCGTTACCGTGCGATCATTGAACGGCTGGGCATTCGCCGGTAGGCGTTCGCCGCTGAGGCGGCTCACGCGTGCCGGACTAGTCCGGCCGCGACAACTTCATAAGGACGTGGCATCCCCAGTGGCGGCCACCGACACGAGATGGGCCATGCGCCTGCATGGCCCGCACCCGGGGCGCCGCGGCATCGCGAGCCCGTATGTCGGTCCTCGGTAGTGACCTCCGGGAGTGAGTTCCCGTGGGCCTCAATCGAAGACCGCCACAGGGTTCATGGCGCGTGCGTCCTCGGTTCACGCTGGCCATCCGATTCGGATGGCCCACCACGATGAACAGGAGGCACCCATGGAGGGTTCCCAGATCGCAACAACACAGGCCGTCATCGACAACGGGTCGTTCGGCACTCGCATCATCCGCTTCGAGACCGGACGGCTAGCCCGACAGGCAGCTGGTTCCGTTGTCGCCTATCTCGACGACGAGACGATGCTGCTGTCGGCAACGACGGCCTCGAAGGCTCCGAAGGAGCAGTTTGATTTCTTCCCGTTGACGGTGGATGTCGAAGAGCGGATGTACTCACTCGGCCGGATC
>JAULZL010000313.1:5884-8943 GCA_032117355.1 Candidatus Nanopelagicales bacterium | reverse complement strand
TGTGGCGCTCGCCGAGGCGGAGGCACTCGGACTGCCCGGCGTGGTCACGCACAGTTCGGGTTTGGTCGACGCGGGTGGCACCGGGTCCCCGTCTGCAGCTTGGGACGCGATCGGGAGCGAGATCAGGCCGGTAGCCACAAGAGCGATCGAGGCCGATCCAACAAGGACGCGCGAACGTAAGGACATGAGAATCCCCTCTCTGGACTCTGGCGATGCCATAACGTCCGACGTCCGGAGACTACTCGGGGTTCCACGGGCGACGAGGGAAGATTTCAGCCCACATTCATCGACACTCGGTTATTGCACTTTCGGGCTTTCACAGCCGCAGGAAGTGCTCACGTGGGTGCGATCACCGTCGGGCCTTCATTGGGCGAAGCTCACCGGGCGATCGATCTCAGCGAGGGCGATGGCCGGATGTGTGGCCAGCTGCCGGGCGACCCTGGCGGCAGTCGCCCCAGTCACCGGTCTCACGAAGTCGACCCGCCACATCCTCAGTCCCAAGGGTGGGCCGAGCCTGAGTTGGCTGCGAACAGCCCCGGTGACCGCACTTGACCCCAGGAGCGGCCCGGTCGACTTGGGCCGGTAACCCGGTCGGTACTGGACGATGAGCGCCTTGACTCGATCCGCCTGAACAGCGCGCAATCCCGACTGGGCAGCTGCGGACGGAGCTTCAATCGCCACGCTCGGCCCGGCGACGGCCATCGCTCCGATCACCAGCAGGGCCACGCACACCGGCCCCGCAATCATTCGTCCAGCGCCCATGCGCCGCGATCGGCTACCACTCATCCCACGCACCCCATCCCTCTATGTCGACCCCGGTGATACCAGAAAGTCACCG
This sequence comes from Candidatus Nanopelagicales bacterium, assembly GCA_032117355.1. Lineage (GTDB taxonomy): Bacteria > Actinomycetota > Actinomycetes > S36-B12 > S36-B12 > REEB460. Next base: position 8,105 of record JAULZL010000313.1, on the reverse strand, counting down.
GGGTCTGCCGCCGCGGCGGCGCACTGTTAGCATTACGCGGCATCATGCGCCGCTAGCTCAACTGGCAGAGCAGCTGACTCTTAATCAGCGGGTTGTAGGTTCAAGTCCTACGCGGCGCACCACGAAGGACCCGAACCCGTCGGCAGCGGCCCCGGGTGGAGCCACTGCCGACCATGGCGATCAGTGCGAATCCCCGGAACTCAACCCTTCATGACGATGACGGTGAGTTTCTGCGTGGTCGGTTCACCACCACCAGGAGGGGTCGCAAGCACGTTGATGACCGCCTTGCCGGTGGCCTTTGCCGTGATCGTCCACGTGGTCGTACCCGGAACGCCCACCATGCCATTTGCCTCGGGGGCCGTATAAACGCCCGCTGAGACCTTGACAGCGGAGGTATCACCCGAGACCTTGGTCGACCAGCTGTAGCCGGTGGTCTTGTTGGTCGACAGGACCAACGAGAGGGTCTCCCCCGGCACCAAGCGAACCTGCGCGGGCAGGTCACGGACGATGAGGGTGGGCTTCTTGGCCATCGGGGCGGCCATTGCGGCAGGTGCTACTGCACCCGACACCAGGACCATTGCGAGTGCGACAACGGTCAGCGATCGACGAATAGTGGTGGTGTTCATGGGGCGAGTATGCGTCACGTGAGTTGCCTAGCGCAGCCCCGGGTGGCGCAAGACGCCACGGATGCAAACAGTGGCTCATCCCCCGGCGACGGCAGGAATAATCGAAACGCTCGCACCATCCTTGGTCGGCGTCCCGAGGCCATCTAGGAAGCGCACGTCATCGTCATCCACGTAGACATTCACGAACCGACGCAATTGACCCGCCTCGTCGATCACGCGAGCAGCAATCCCGGGAAATTGCTCGTCCAGATTCGCGATTACCTCGCGCAGATCGCCACCCTCCGCACTGACCTCAGCACTGCCATCGGTGTACGTCCGCAGGATGGTGGGAATTCGCACGTTGACGCTCATGACTCCACCTGCCGGTAGGCGTCCTCGAAGTCATCGAAGGAGGGCGAGATTGTGAAGGTCGGCCCGTGCGTGGGCTGCACCGCATCGAGGGTCTTGAGGCCATCACCGGTGTTGAGGAGCACGACCTCCTCCGCTGGATCAATCAGCCCTTCGGCGAGGAGCTTCCGGTAGGTCGCGACGACCACGCCCCCGGCAGTCTCAGCGAAGATGCCCTCCGTCCGGGCCAGTAGGCCAATGCCCTCGATGACCTCAGCATCCGAGACATCCGCAATAGCCCCACCCGTCCGCCGAACGACATCGAGTGCATACGGGCCGTCCGCCGGATTGCCGATCGCGAGCGACTTGGCAATCGTGTCTGGCTTGACCGGCCGTACGACGTCCTGCCCGGCCCGAAAGGCCTGCGCGACTGGCGAGCAGCCTGTGGCCTGGGCGCCGAACATCCGCGTCGCATGGCCTTGAACGAGGCCAAGTTCGGTGAACTCTCGGAAGGCCTTGTCCACCTTGGTCAGCAGCGAGCCAGAGGCAACCGGCGACACGACAGCATCCGGTAGGCGCCAGCCCAACTGCTCGGCGATTTCGAAGCCAACGGTCTTGCTGCCCTCGGCGTAGTACGGGCGCAGGTTGACGTTGACGAATCCCCAGTCCCGTCCTGCCGCGACCTCCGTGCAAAGCCGATTCACATCGTCGTATGTCCCATTAATCGCAACCAAGGTGCCGCCATAGACCGAGGTCGTGACGATCTTGCCGGCCTCGAGATTGGACGGGACGAAGACCACGGACTCCAACCCGGCACGCGCGGCCGCTGCCGCCACGGCATTTGCCAGATTGCCGGTGGATGCACAGGCAATCGTCGTGAAGCCGAGCCGGCGCGCGTTCTCAAGAGCGACCGCGACCACGCGATCCTTGAAGGAGTGCGTGGGGTTGCCGGAGTCGTCCTTGACCCAGACTGCGCGCGCACCAAGTGCCGCCGCCAAGTTGTCGGCTCGGACGAGCGGGGTTAGGCCCGGCTGCAGGCCGGGACGGTGCCCAGCGCCCGGAGCCACGGGGAGGAGCGCCTCGTAGCGCCACATTGACGAGGGCCCCGACTCAATCGAGTCGCGAGTGATGGGCACCCGGTCGTAGCAGACCTCGAGCGGCCCGAAGCACTCGACGCACGCGTAACTGGCATCCAACGGGTAGCGAGCGCTGCATTCGCGGCACTTCAGGGAGTGAGCCGAGCCCACGCTGGTGCCGACTTGGGTGAC
>JAULZL010000313.1:0-5874 GCA_032117355.1 Candidatus Nanopelagicales bacterium | reverse complement strand
AGTCATCGACGAGGCCTCTCTACTCATCTGTCCTGGTGTCAGGTCGGAGTTGGCACCGAATTCCGAGCGGCCTCGCGAACGAGATTGATCGGATAGGTTGCCGGGGCTTCAACGGGCCGTTTCCCTCTGCCCCTCTGGATGAGGTATTCAGTTGTGATGCGGAAGTTAGCAGGTACCGCGCCCTGGATCAACTGCGTTCAGCGGTCGCTACACCATGACCATCGCCGCCTCATCAGGCACGGGTGAGAACTCTGTAGGCGGCGTTGTGGCCAGGGATCCCGGAGACCCCGCCACCCCGTCGGGCCCCCGAGCCGCACAGGGTGACGTTCGGGATGTCGGTCTCCACTCCCCAGCGGCCGATGTCGGTCGCATCCTCGGCGAAGGGCCAGTCCACCGGGGTGTGGAAGATGTTCCCGGTCGGGATGCCCAGGCTGGCCTCCACATCGACCGTGGTGTTCACCTCGATGCACGGCTCGCCCTGGGGGTCGCGCAGGAGGCAGCCTTCGATGGGCTCGCCGAGCACGGAGTCCAGGCTGGCGAGCACTGCTTCCAGGGCCTCCGGCCTCATCCGCTCGTTGTTGTTCGCGAACAGGGCGTGGGGGGTGTGCAGGGCAAAGACGGTGAGCGTTTGGGCACCGGATTCTTGGAGCCCGGTGCCGAGAATGCTCGGATCGGTCAGGCTGTGACAGTAGATCTCCAACGGAAGCGGCGTTGGGAACCTTCCCTGAGAAGCGACGTTGAACGCCGTCTTGAGCTGTGAGTAACTCTCGTTGACATGGAAGGTGCCGGAGAAGGCATCCACCGGATCGACGGTCTCGTCCCTCAGGCGAGGCAGCCGCGACAGGAGCATGTTGACCTTTACCTGGGCGCCGGCGTCCGCGGTGGTGATCGCCTTCGGGGTCCGGCCCAGCATCTCGTCGAGCACGGCTGGGGCGCAGTTCACCAGGACGTCGTGGCAGTCGATCCGGAGGGTGCCGTCGGGGGTCTCGGCGTGGACCATGCCGCGCACGCCATTGGCATCGATGCGGGTGACTCGCGCATTGGTGGTGACCTGCACGCCGAACTCCTGGGCTCGCTCGAGGAGCGCCGTGGTGATGGCACCCATCCCTCCGAGGGGGACATCCCAGTCACCGGTCCCATTGCCGATCACGTGGTAGAGGAAGCACTGGTTTTGCCTGAGTGAAGGGTCATGGGCGTCGGCGAAGGTGCCGATGAGGGCATCGGTCAGGACGACCCCGCGGACGAGATCGTCAGCGAAGGTCCGCTCGATGACCTCGCCAAGCGGGCGATCGATGAAGTCTCGCCAGAGATCATCGTCCCCGACGAGCTCACGCATCTGCTGGCGTGACCGCAACGGGTCCAGCATGGTTGGGAAGACCGCACGGGCCAGGCTCGCCGTCCGGCCGTAGAACTGCCGCCAGGCCTGAGCGTCAGCCGCACTACCGGTGAGCCGCTCCATTGACTGCTCCAGGAGGGGCGAATCCTCCGCCGGGACGAGTAGGCCGCGCGAGGCAAGGGTCGGGTCAGGGCTGTACGAGGCGATTCGGCGTCGACCGGTGCGGACGTTGATGCCGAGTTCCTGACGAATCCGGTGCGGCAGCAGGGAGACGAGATACGAGTACTTCGATAACCGAGCATCAACCCCGTCGAAAACTCGCGCTGAGATCGCGGCTCCGCCAACGACCTCGCGGGCCTCAAGAACCCGGACCTTCTTGCCCGCCATGGCGAGGTAGCACGCCGCTACGAGGCCGTTGTGACCTCCGCCGACGATCACGCAGTCCGTACGGTCAGGCATGGTGGATCAACCTTTCTCTACGCACAGCCGGGCCTCGTTGGGCTTCCCGAGCAGCGCCTGACGACATCTCTTTCCGGCCCGCTACAGGTACAGGCCGGTGCCCGCATTGCTCGCGTGTGCCGCGGCAACTGCGTGAACATCACGCTCGCGAAGCAGAACGTACTCAATGCCCTGAAGCTCAACGCTGCTGCGATCCTCCGGCTCGAAGAGGACACGGTCACCAACCGAGATGGTGCGCACATTGGGGCCGACTGCAACCACCCGGGCCCAGCTCAACTTACGCCCAACCTGGGCAGTCGCCGGGATGACGATTCCACCGCTTGACCTTCGCTCGCCATCCTCCCCGCTCTCGCGGACCAGCACGCGATCGTGGAGAAGTTTGATCGGGACCGAGCCATCGGAGTTCGGCTTGGTATCCGGAGCGGCTTCGGCTGATGGCCCAGCCGCAGTCACGAGTACTCGCCGGAATTCACGACCGCCTCCGTCGGGCCAATGCCGTGATGGCGACGACTCCAAGCAGCACGGCCCCTGCGACGGCAACGCGCTCCGGGCGCACGCCACCGGACTCGCTCATGAACCAGCCACCGAGCGCCCGACCGCTGCGCGCAGCAAGGGCGCCAGGGGACAACTGCCTACGCAATTCCTCGATAGAGGCTACGAGGTCCTCACGTGCAGCGGCTACCTCACCTTGGAGGTCTGCCGGCGTGGGCTTGGCCGGTCGCTTCGGCGCGTCGCTGGGTGATGATTCGATGGCCACGGCCGCTAGCGTAGCCGCGCGGCTCGCCCCTTGCCCCTAGCCGCCCAGGTTCGCAATTGCATATCATTTGCAGGTACTTCAAGCCCTCGGTACCCTTGCCCCATGACATCACCCCGCGTCCGCGCGGCAGTCCTGTTCCTCTCGGCAGCCATCCTCAGTGGTTGTTCGGCCACCAGCGGTGGGTCCAGCGCCTCGGGAGCGTCTGACGGTTCACTCCTCGTGGCCACTACCGTCTCGCCGATCACGTCCATCGCTGCCCTCATCGGCGGCGACCGAGTGCGCATCGAGGGCATCGTCCCCGAGGGCACCAACAGCCATACCTTCGAACCCGCTCCGCAGGTCGCAGCCCTGCTGAGCACCGCCGACCTGATCTTCGTCAACGGCTTGAAGCTCGAGGATCCAACCGTCGATCTCGCAAGTGCCAACATGAAGCCCGAGGCCCGGCTCGTCGAGATCGGCAACAACGTTCTGCCCGAGGCGGAGTACATCTACGACTTCTCCTTCCCCAAAGAGGAGGGCAAGCCGAACCCGCACCTGTGGACGGACCCCCTGATGGCCATCGACTACGCACGGGTTATCCGCGATGAACTGGTATCGAGCGACCCCGCGAATGCCGACTACTTCACGGCCAACTTCACCGCCTTCGAAGCCCAGGCTCAAGCACTCGCTGAAGCCCTTCGAGAGGATCAGCAGACGGTGCCGGCCGGCAACCTGAAACTGCTGACCTACCACGACGCCTACGCCTACTTCGCGCGAAACTTCGGCTGGGAGGTCATCGGCGCAATCCAGCCGAAGAACTTCTCGGACCCGACCCCAGCAGAGGTCGCCTCCCTGATCGATCAGGTGAAGGCCCAGCAGGTGCCCACGATCTTCGGCTCGGAGGTCTTCCCATCGGCCGTCCTGGAAGAAATCGGACGTGCGACCGGTGCCCGATATGAGGACTCCCTCCGCGACGACGACCTCCCCGGTGCGCCCGGCGATCCTGAGCACTCCTGGTTCGGCCTGATGCGCGGCAACTACGTCACGATGATCGAGGGCCTCGGTGGCACCGCGGCCCAGCTCAAGGCGTTGAGCATCACATCGTCGGTGCCGGACACGGCAAGCTACCCACAGTGACGGGCACGGGCGTCGGGCCCGAACTCCTCCGAATGAGCGATGTCTCGGCCGGCTACGACCAAAAGACTGTTCTGCATGACGTGTCATTCCACGTGCACGCCGATCAATTCACCGGCATCGTAGGGCCGTCCGGAGCGGGCAAGACCACCCTCCTGCGGCTGATCCTCGGCACCCTGAAACCCCGCAGTGGATCCATCGAAAGGGCTCGAGGCCTTCGGATCGCATACGTGCCACAACTCGAGACCGTCAACTGGAACTTCCCCATAACGGTCGAGCAATGCGTGCTGATGTCCCGGGTTTCCCGCCGACTGGCCCCGTGGTCAACGCCTCAGGAACGTGCAAGCGTCCAATCCGTCCTGGATCGACTCGGCATCGGAGACCTTCACCAACGCCACATCAAAGACCTATCCGGTGGCCAGCAGCAGCGGATGTTCCTCGCCCGAGCCATGCTGCGCCAGCCGCAGTTGATGGTCCTCGACGAACCGACGAGCGGCGTGGACGTCTCCACCCGCCATGACGTCCTCCACCTGCTGGCCGACCTGCATGAAGAGGGTGTTGCGATCGTCCTCACCACCCATGACCTCAATGGAATCGCCACCCACCTCCCGCACCTGGTCTGCGTGAATGGCCACGTTGTCGCGGACGGTGCTCCCGAGAAGGTCATCACCCCGGCCGTCTTGGAGGAGACGTTTGGCGCACGCATGGAGGTCCTCGAGCACCTAGGGATGCGATTCGTGGTTGACGAAGGTCCCGGCAATTCCCTGCCGCGAAAGGCCGGTTGACATGGACGCACTCCTCGAGCCTCTGGGCTACGCGTTCTTCCTCAAGGGCCTGCTGGTCGCCGGGCTGTCAGGCGGCCTACTCGGCATCATCGGGGTCTTTATCGTCCTGCGCGGGATGAGCTACATCGGCCACGGGCTGTCACACTCAATCTTCGGTGGCTTCGCCGCTTCCCAACTGTTCGCCGCGCAGTTCTACCTGCTCGGCGCGGGCCTATGGGGAATCGCATCTGCCCTGGCCATCACCGCCGTCGCCAAGCGGAGTCGGCTTGGGGCCGATGCGGCCATCGGGGTCATCACCACTGCATCATTCGCACTCGGCGTCGCGCTTTTTGCAAAGTTCGGCACCAGCGGACCTTCCTTTGAGAACGCGCTGTTCGGAAGCATCCTGGGGATCTCCGTTGAGCAGATCATCGCCCTCGTACTCGTCACCTGCCTGACCGTGGTCTTCGTCATCGTGCGCTACCGGGCCCTACTGTTCAGCACCTTCGACCCTGACGTTGCCGCGGTCTCGGGCGTAAACGTCTCGCGCATCGAGGCCCTCCTCATGATCATCCTGTCGCTCGCAATCCTGGCAACCCTGACGGTTATCGGCGTGACGTTGGTCGCAGCGATGCTGGTCATCCCCGCAGTCATCGCCAGGATGCTCACCGATTCCTTTTCCCGGATGCTGTGGCTGAGCACAGCCATCGGCACGGCTTGCGGCCTCATCGGCATGTACGCCAGTTACTACGCCGGCGTGCCCTCGGGAACGATGATCGTCCTCGTCGGAGCAGTCCTCTTCCTCATCGTCTTGGCGGTCACGGGCGGCCGGGGCCTACGCAGGTCGGCAGGCCTGGACAGTCACGCTGAGGGTCCAGCCTTGGCAGAGGCTCGATGACAATCGCTGTCGGCGGCAAGGCACCCGCATTCACCCTGACATCCGATACCGGTAAGAAGGTACGGCTGTCGGAATTCGCCGGCACCCGCGTGGTCCTGTACTTCTACCCGGCTGCGATGACCCCCGGCTGTACCAAGCAGGCCTGCGACTTCCGCGACAACCTCGCATTGCTTGCCGATCACGGATACACGGTGGTGGGCATCTCCCCCGACAAGCCCGAAGCCCTGGCAGCCTTTCGGGTCCGCGATGCACTCCCCTTCGTCCTGCTATCCGATCCGGATCACGCGGTGATGGAGAAATACGGCGCGTGGGGTGAGAAGAAGCTCTACGGCAAGACGGTGACCGGTGTTATTCGCACCACCGTCATCATCGGACCCACCGGCACGGTTGAGGTCGCCCAGCACAACGTCCGTGCAACCGGTCATGTGGCCAAGTTGCTACGCGATCTTGGGCTGGCCGACTAGCTGCAGGGCCCAGGCCCGGACGGTCCATGGCCGGTCAGTGCCGCCCCTCAGTTCCCCTCGCGGGGAGTCCGCATCCGGATCGA
>JAULZL010000312.1:0-32625 GCA_032117355.1 Candidatus Nanopelagicales bacterium | reverse complement strand
GTCAAACCCGGACCCCGGCCCGGACACCGCAAAGGCGGCATGCCCAAGGGATACAAGTTCCCCAAGAAATAACAATGTCCCGGAACATCCGATAAGGATGTCCCGGGACTTCACAATGGAGCCGCCTCGGGGATTTGAACCCCGGACCTACGCATTACGAGTGCGTTGCTCTACCCCTGAGCTAAGGCGGCCTGCCCGGACGATCGACCCTGATGCCCGAAGCCCGCTAATGCTACCCGCCGTCGGTGCAGACCGTTCCCTTGGCCGGGAGTGTGCCCGCGAGCAGGTAGTCGTCCACAGCCCCGTCAATGCAGGAGGATCCCTCGCCATAGGCGGTGTGACCCCAGGAGTCCCGGGTGATCAAGCGCGCATTGGCCAATTGGCTGGCCAGCAACTGCCCCCATTTATGGGGCGTTGCGGGGTCGTGGGTGGTCGAGACGATCAGGATAGGTGCCGATCCGGCGGCTTTGACCTGCATCATCGGCGGATCGCCCGGCTCTGCCCAGTCACTGCAGGCTGTCAGGCCCCAGGCGAGGGCCTCACCGAAGGTAGGCAGTTCCTCGGCCCACTGCTGAGCAAGTTGCTCCACCTCCGCCGCCGGAATAGTCCCCACTCGATCGGCACAGGTGACGGCGTAGAAGGCGTCGGTGGAGTTGTCCAGGTAGCGACCGTCCGGTGCCCTGCTGAGTCGGTCATCGAGCATCGCCAGCAGTGGGGCACCGTCACCATCGACGACAGCGCTGCTCAGCCCGTCGCGCAACTGTGGGTAGTCCGAAGACGGGAAGTAGAGGTAGAGCAGCACCGCGTAGGTCGCCAGGGCCTCGTCGAGCTTGCGCTCATCACCCGGGATCGGGTTCTCATCCAAGCCCTGGAGGAAGGAGCGCAGCTTCTTGGCGACCTCCGGTCCCGTCCCAGAGAACGGGCACCCCTCGTGACTGGCGCAGTCAGCGGCGAAGTGATCGAAGGTCTCTTCAAAGGAGCGCGCCTGCTCATAGGAAATCTCTGCGAGGTCCAAGCCCGGGGGCAGAACTCCATCCAGCACCATGCGGCCGACCTGAGTCGGGAAGAGCTCGGCATAGACCGCACCCAGGTTCGTCCCATATGACTTGCCGAGGTAGTTGAAGGTCGGGTCCCCCACGACCGCCCGCACGACATCAAGGTCGCGCGCGGCGTTTACGGTGCCGACGTAGCGAAACTCCGGGCTCGCCTTTTGCGCACACCCTTGGCCAGCAAGTGCAGATGTTTCCACAATCGACTGCTGCTCGGCAGGTGAGTCGGGCGTACCGTCGATGGCAGCCAATTGGTCGCGCTGATCATCCGTCAGACAGACGACCGGATCGCTCTTGCCGACTCCCCGCGGGTCGACCCCGATGACGTCGTAGTGATCGCGGACGGATTCAGAGACGATGAAATCGGCAGCCTTGGCGTAATCAACCGCGCTGCCCCCAGGCCCCCCTGGGTTCACGAACAGGGAGCCCAGCCGAGTGCTGCGGGCGGCGACGCGCGCGACAGCAAGGTCGACAGTGGCACCAGAGGGGTCGGCATAGTCCAGGGGGACGAGCACGGTGGCACACTCAGCGTCCCCGCATGCCGTCCAGTCGACCTTTTGCTCATAGAAGCGACTGAGATCCGGTGGTCGAACCGATTCAACCGTCGGAGACGGGATAGGCGTGAGGGTTACCGGGGCGGAACTCGTCCCGAGGTCGAGCGAGCAACCGGCAAGGACCGACATCAGGACGATTCCGCCCACCATGCCGCGAATACTCCGCATGCGTCGTACCGTATCTCGGTGACCTCGCGACGAAAGGATCCAGCCGAACTCGCCATGCTCATCGAGCAGAGCGTTGCCCGCGGCATGGACCTCGTCGATGCCTTCAGATCCGCCGCCGGCCAATCCGCCGTCCGCGGGGCGAACCGAGCCCTCGATCGCGAGCATCGGCGGGCCATCGAGGTTCATCGCCGGACGGTCGTCCGCCACGACCGGCGGGTGCGGCGCTGGCAGCGGGAGGCCACCGGTGGTGCTGCCCTGTCTGGTGCCACGGGAGTGATCGGGGTGCTCGACCTCGCAATAGTCGGCGCCGTGCCCGGGGCTGCCTGGCTGTGGTTCGGTGCCGCTTTCGCGGCTGCCGCCACCTCCGTTCGAGCCCGATCCATGCTGCGGCGCACCCGGCCGCCGGCTGTGCCGCTCCCGAGCGTTGCGCCCCCGCCGATTCTGCCCCGCGGGGCCATCGGATCAGCCGAGGTGAGCCGGTTCACCCAGGTTCGCGTCCAGGTCGCATCAATCGCAACCTCGCTGGATCACCTTCACCCTGGTGCGGGCGGAGAATTGCGCCGGGCCGATACCGAGGCCGCTGGCCCGTTGACCGCCCTTGCCGAGCGGCTACTCGTCCTGCATCAGCTCAGACAGCAACTGCCCGACTCGGCGGCCGCGCGTGCAGCGGCAGACTCGGCGAACGTCGTCCGGCAAAGGCTCGCAGACGGCTCCGCCACCTATGACGAACTGCTCGCTGCCGCCGCCCGGCTGCTCTCCGCACCGGATGCGGGCCGAAGCACGACCGACGTTCTCGGCCCCGCGATCAACGCAATGATCGCCTACGCCCATGGTCTCGAGCGGGCATCAGAGTCGCTCCGTCGCGAGGTCTAGGTCGCCCGAGCTTGGTTCAGGCAGATGCCGCCCGGATCCACGGATCCTTGAGCTCGACCATCAATGACTCCAGCGCAAGAAGTGGGGTGACATTGGCCCCGATCTGCTTGCGTGCATAGTTGATCGCGCGCAGGCGACGACCGGTGTCCGCCGCAGAACTTGAGCCGGCAATCTTTCCCAACTGTGGCCTCATCTCGTCATTGATGAGAGGTATACCCGCATCAAGTTGGAGCAGGAGCACATCGCGGTAGAAGCCCAGGAGGTCAACCAACGCCCGGTCGACCTGATCGCGGAGCATGCGGGTGGCACGCATCTTGTGCTGCTTGGCGAGGTCCTTCGCAGCACTGTCCATTGACCGCTTCAGCTGGCCCTTAATCCGGACGTCACCATCCGCGCCGTAGGCCCGTCGCATCTGCGCCAACTCCGCCTCGTCAAGCGGATCAGTGATTGCCTTTGCGTCCTCAGTCGCAGCCTCGAGGAGATTGCGAGCATTCATGAAGCAGGCTGGGATGTCGTGCAACTGCAGCGGGATGCGCAGGACTTCCTGTCGACGAAGGCGCGCGGATTCATCCGTCGCCAGTGCTCGGGCCCGGCCGATATGGCCCTGCGATGCCCGGGCGGCGAAGGATGCAATCGCCTGGTCCACCCCGTAGCGCTCGACCAGCAACTGCGCGACTGCACGCGTTGAAGGAGTCGCCAGCGCAACGTGTCGCGTCCTGGACTGGATGGTCGGCAGGACGTCCTCCGGACTCGGTGCACATAGCAGCCAGATGGTTCGCGGCGGTGGCTCCTCGATCGCTTTCAGCAGGACGTTCACCGCGTGGTCGGTCAACCGATCAGCGTCCTCAACCACGACCACGTGCCAGGGACTGCCCGATGGCGACATGGCCGCCCTCAGCACCAGATCGCGCGCATCGTCTACGCCGTAGCTCAAAGCTGTAGGGCGGATCACTTCGACATCAGGGTGGCCATTCGACGGTGCCTCGCGGCATGCCTGGCAGACCCCGCAGCCATGCTCCGGACAGACCAGTGCAGAGGCGAAGCAGGTGGCCGCCGTAGATCGACCCGACCCCGGGGGCCCGGTGAAGAGCCAAGCATGGGTCATCGCCGGACCTGGCTCACCGCGCGTCAAGCGGTCGGCGTCGGCGACCGCACGGGTGAGCGCGCCAACCACCTCGTCCTGGCCGATCAGCGCCTTCCAGATGCCGGCTGTCATGTGCGACCGTGCCGCAAGGCCAGGTCAACTCGGTTGGCAATCATGTCGGCGATTGCTTCCGGCCGATCAGAAGCGTCCAGGACTAGATAGCGATCAGGTTCTGCAGATGCCAGTTGCAGGAAGGCTTCGCGAACCCGCTGGTGATAGCGAAGGGGCTCGGCTTCGAGTCGATCAGGGTTCGTCAGCCGCGCGAGGCCGATGACCGGATCAATGTCCAAGACAATCGTGAGATCTGGTACGAGGCCACCGGTGGCCCACAGGCTCAAGTCGCGCACTCGGTCAATACCGAGGTCTCGTCCAACGCCCTGGTACGCAATCGAAGAGTCGAGGAAGCGATCGCACACCACCACGGCACCTGCTGCCATTGCCGGACGGATTACCCGAGCCGCGTGCTCTCCACGGGACGCCGCAAAGAGCAGGGCCTCGGCACGGGCATCAAGACCAGCGAACTCGGGACTGAGGACAACCTCACGGATCGCCTCAGCGGCCGGGGTGCCGCCAGGCTCGCGAGTGCGAACCACCACGTATCCGAGATCCTCGAGGTGCCGAGCGAGCAACCCCTCCTGGGTTGACTTGCCGGCCGCCTCTCCGCCTTCGAGTGCGATGAAGAAGCCGGGCATCGTCAATTGGCACCGACGCCGACGCCTGCCTGCGCGGCCAGCATTGCCTCGGCAACGGCCTTCTTCGTTCCGCGTTGCACGGTGGGGCGCTTTGCAGCCGCCTTCTTCGCGGTCGACTTCCTCGCCGTCGCCTTCTTGGCAGGCTTCTTGGCGGCGGCCTTCTTCGCAGCCGCGACCTTCTTGATCGTCTTCTTGGCGGCGGCCTTCTTCGCCGGTGGCCCCTCAAGGGCCTCCTTGGCACGTCGCTCGGAGAGCAGGTCGCTGGCTCGTTCGACGGTGACCGTCATCGGATCATCGACCGTTCGTAGCGAAGCGTTCGTCTCGCCATCCGTTACGTATGGGCCAAAGCGCCCCTCCTTGACCACGATCGGCTTCCCAGTCGTCGGGTCGGCGCCAACCTCGCGAAGGGGGCCGGCCGCCTGACCGCGCCCGCGCCTCTGCTTGGGCTGGGCAAAGAGTGCTAGAGCATGTTCCAGCGTGACGCTGAAGATCTCCCGTTGACTCTCCAGGGTCCGCGACTCCTTGCCCCGGGTGAGGTACGGACCGTAGCGGCCATTCTGTGCCGTGATGTCTTCGCCGGTAGCGGGGTCGACTCCGACGACGCGTGGCAGGCTCAACAGGTCGAGGGCGTCGTCCAAGGTCACCGTGTCAAGACCCATGTCCGCAAAAAGCGAGGCGGTACGCGGCTTCGCAGTCTTGGGCGAGCCCTCGGGCAACTCCTCCGAGACGTAGGGCCCGTAGCGGCCGGTCTTCGCAACAATCTGCAGCCCAGTCTCCGGGTGGATACCGAGCGGCCGATCGCCCGAAGGCATCGCCAGGAGCTCCTCTGCCTTCTGCGCCGTCAGTTCATCCGGAGCGAGGCCGATCGGGATGTTCGCCCGCTCCTCCCCGCGCTCCACGTATGCGCCGTAGCGACCCACCCTCAGGACCGCGTCCGTTCCTTCGATCGGCATGGTCGCGATCTCCCGAGCGTCGATCGCACCGAGATCCTCCGTCAACGCCTTGACCCCGGGGAACGGACCCGTGACGCTGTCCCCGCCGCGCCAGAAGGCCTCCAACTGACTCACCCGATCGATTTCGCCATTGGCAATCAAGTCGAGGACGTTCTCCATGCTCGCGGTGAACTGGTAATCCACCAGAGCCGCGAAGTGCTCCTCGAGGAGCCGGACAACCGCGAAGGCCGTGAAGCTCGGTACGAGGGCCGATCCCTTCTTCCAGACGTAGCCGCGGTCCAGGATCGTCGTCATGATCGATGCGTACGTCGAAGGCCGGCCGATGCCGAGCTCCTCCATGGCCTGGACGAGCTTGGCCTCGGTGAAGCGGGACGGCGGCGTTGTCGTATGCCCCGACGGCGTCAGCGACGTGGCGCGGACGACCTGCCCTTCCACGAGATTCGGTAGTTCGCGATCGTCCTCGGAGTTCTCCTCCGACAAGTCCTTCAGCGCTGCATAGAAACCAGGAAAAACAATGACGGTGCCACTCGCGGTGAACTCGGCCTCCGTGCCGGCCGCATTGCTTGCAGCCAACTTCACGGTTGTCGTCGCCACCCGCGCATTCACCATCTGGGAGGCCACGGTGCGCTTCCAGATCAAGTCGTAGAGGGCAAGCTGGTCGGCGTTCAATTCCCGCGCGAGCTCGCCAGGAGTGCGGAAGACCTCGCCGGCCGGGCGGATTGCCTCGTGCGCCTCCTGGGCGTTCTTTACCTTCTTCTCGTAGCGGCGAGGTTGGGCCTCCACGTACTCCGACCCGTACAGCGCTGTCGCCTGGGTGCGCGCCGCATTGAGGGCCTGCTCGGACAAGGTGGTGGAGTCCGTGCGCATATAGGTGATGTAGCCGTTCTCGTACAGGCTCTGGGCAACGCGCATCGTTCGCTGGGAGCCCCAGCGGAGCCGGTTCGAGGCCTCCTGCTGAAGGGTCGACGTCATGAACGGAGCCTGCGGCTTGCGCTGCGAGGGCTTCTGAACAACCGAACGAACCGTGAACGTTGCCGCACCCAGCGACTCAGCCAGGGCGGTGACCATTGCCTCATCAAGCCGAGAGACATCCGATCCGCTCAGGCGACCCTTCTCGTCGAAGTCCCGGCCCACCGCGACTCGCATGCCATCGACCGCCGTCAACTTTGCCGAGAAGTCATCCGGGGCAAAGACACCCTCGATATCCCAGTAACTGGCAGACGTGAATGCAATCCGCTCGCGCTCCCGGTCGACCACCAGCCGCACCGCAACCGACTGCACCCGTCCCGCGGACCGCGCCTCACGGCCGATCTTCTTCCACAGGACCTCAGAAACCGGATAGCCATAGAGCCGATCGACGATCCGACGCGTCTCCTGGGCATCGACCAACTTCATGTCCAGGTCGCGCGGGTTCGCGACGGCCTCGCGGATGGCATCCGGGGTAATTTCGTTGAAAACCATCCGATGAACGGGGACCTTCGGTCGCAGCACCTCAAGCAGGTGCCAGGAAATAGCCTCACCCTCCCGGTCCTCGTCCGTCGCGAGCAGGAGTTCATCAGCGTCCTTGAGGGCCCGCCGCAGGTCGCGGATCGTGGCTTCCTTGGACGCATGGATCACGTAATAGGGCTGGTATCCAGAATCGACGTTGACCGCGAGCTTGGCCCAGGGCTTCTTGCGATCGTCCTCGGGCAACTCAGAGGCCTTCGACGCGAGATCTCGAATATGACCGACGGAGGCCATGACCGTGTAGTCGGGTCCGAGGTAGCCCGCGATCTTCTTCGCCTTGGCTGGTGATTCAACGATCACCAGCGTCTGAGCCTTTGCCACCATCGTCCCTTCTCTGAGTTCGTGCCCCACGGAAGGCACGAACCACCCGTGACCCGCCTCCGAAACGACCCGTGAGGTGACGTCTCGCTCGGCGAGTGTGCCACGACATTCTTGCGATAAGGGTCATCCGGCCCGCGACGGGCTGTCGGGTGAGCCTGCGTCGGTGATTTTTCACTCAATTTTTCCCGCCCCGCGCGCAGGCCCTTGACCTCGGCCCTCAACCCGTCGCCAACTTGTTATCCCTCCGTTGCGGGCTCGTGACGTCATCGGACACGCCTCGGGCTGATACTGCTTTCATGACCATCATGACTTCACGTCGACGCCCACTTGGGCTGTCGGCCTTGGCCGCGTCGCTCATCCTGGTTGCCAGCCCCCTGACCGGTTGTGGATCCAGTGAGAGCGCAGCTCCCGCGGTAGCACCGGAAGTCGGAATGGCCGCTCCGGCCGAGCAGGGGATGGCCGGCGATGCGGCCGCACCCGAGGCCAAACTTCAGCAGAGCATCATCACCGCGGGCTCTGTTTCCGTCCTGGTCTCCGACGTTGCGGCCAGCGCCGCCCAGGTGCGGTCAATCGTCCAGTCGGCCAAGGGCCAGATCGATGCGGAGAACGAGTACGTCAATCCGCAGGATGAACAGGATCGCACGGTGAACCTCACAATCAGGGTGCCCGCGGAGTCCTTCGCAGCCGTTGATCAGCAAGTCAGCGACCTCGGCGCCGTGGAGTCGAGAAGCGTCAGCCGGACGGACGTCACCATCCAGGTGGTTGACACTGACGCGCGCATTGCTGCCTTGGAGTCATCAATCAGCCGGCTATTGGCCCTCGTCGACCAGGCCCAGACCACCGCGGATCTCATTGAAGCCGAAAATGCACTCACTGCCCGGCAATCGGAACTTGACTCGCTGAAGTCCCAGAAGGCCTACCTCGCCGACCAGGTTGCCATGTCGAGCATGCAGGTAACCCTGTCGTGGGACAACGCCGCGAACGAAACTTCGTGGCCACTGGTTCTGCTGGTCATCGGCCTGATCGTCGGGGCCGGGGTAACACTCCTCATCTGGTTGATCGTTGCCATCGCACGTAGGGGACGACCTAAGGCCGCCTAGGAGACTGCTGAACAGTGGCGTGCCTGCGAGGTCTGGCTGATTCCGGCTGACCCTCATTGGCTCCGTGCAGGGTGGCGATGATGGTCAGCGTGAGTTCTTGGATGTGTAATCGGTCGCGGGGCATCTCTGACCGGTGGGGTCGGTGTTCGCACTTCTTGCCGAGCACCGCAGCTCGTTGTTTCTCGACTCGGCGTTCGCGGACCTGTTTCCCTCGGGTCGGGGTCGCCCGTCGATCCCGGTCCATGTGGTCGCGTCGGCGCTGGTGCTCCAGACGATCCACAGCCCGGCAGATCCGCAGATACGGAGGCGGTCAGTTCAACCCGCGGTGGCAAGCCGCGTGCGGGTTCACGGTGACCGACACCGGTGTCCTGTCGGGGCGTCGGCGTCGCGCCATGGACTCGACGATCCTGGATGATGCGGTCACCACGTGGCCATCGCAGCCCCCGTCGAATGGCTCGAGTGACAGCGAACGGGCCGCTACATGAAGGTGACGTAGCCGAGGAGCAGGCCACCGGTGTACGCAACGAGCGGCATGCCGACGATGCGCTTAGCCCAGCCGTCCTTCCAGTCGGTGCCATTGACCCCGAAGTTGTAGAGGGAGTCGATGATCGCCCAGGGCAGGAAGAGCAGCGCGTAGTCAATGGCAGCACTGCCGGGGGTCGTGACCCGGCCGAGGACCCATGCCGAGATGAGGACGCCAAAGACGGTGAGCAGCAGCCAGTACGACATCCCTCGAGGCAAGTACCTGAAGAGGAACTCGGAGTTCGGCAGGTCCCCGTACCAGATGACCAGAATTTGCGGTATCGCGAACATCATGCCAATGAGCAGCGCGGCAAGAGACATATCCAGGTAGGCGGTCACAATGAACATGAATGCGGCCGTCCGAGCAGCGACGGAGGCAAGTGCAAGTGGCTTCTTCACGTCAGGCGCCTCCGGGGGCGCGACCTCCGCGCTGCGCACCGGATATAGGTGCGTCGCGACGTCTTCCATCCCCATGCGTGCCCATGCCGCGAGCACGACCACGACCTGGACGATGATGACGTCGTCGAGCGACACGAGTTCTAGGCCCGTAAGGCCGTTGATGGAGGAGAAGAGCATCGTGCCCATCACCATGAGCAGGATTGCTACGACGAGGTAGTCGGCGACCCGGTCGAACACCTCCTTCGGGTCCTCGACCGAGATCGGCCGGCGCAGCGGACGGGTCGCCGAGGCGATGAGCGGGAGCGCCGCGTAGAGCACGAACAGGCCCATGAGGCCCCGAAGGTCGGACGCGATGAGGATCTGCCCGGTCAGTACAGCCCCCACCGCGATCACCAGCCAAGCCGCGATGCCCGCGACAGCATCGAGCATGCCGAGCACGACGATCGCGAGCAGCAGCGGCAGCGCCGGTGGGAACGGCGCGAACCCGACGCTGATCGCCGAGATCAGACCGAGCACCGCGCCGAGAGCCCAGATGCCCAGCCCTGCGGACCCGAACATCGCCCGGTTCCAGACCCCGTCATTCATCGCCCGAGCAGGAAGCCTCGCATACACGCCGGCAACGACCGGCGCGGTCGCGAGCCACCGGTCGACCGTTACCGTGCCGGGCGCGGCCCACGTGCGCGACCGGTCGCCCCAGCCCTGCTCCTCCGCCTCAACGCCCTCGAGGTCTTCGTCGTAGACCTCGGCCACCTCGCCCTCGCCACCATCGCTACCGGAGTCGCCTCCGCCGCTCCTATTCGCACCTCCGCGGGCAGCCGCGCCGATCGCCGTCGCGCCGGCAGCCGCAGCAACCGCGAGCGCCGCCGTTGCCGCCGGGTACCGGGTCGGGTCATAGAGCGGAGCGCCAGCAGCCAGGGCGCGCTCCATCTCAGGGCTCTCGGGATCGACCGGCTCAACTGTCTGCCCCGCGGGCGCCAAGCCCGTCACAATGTTCTGATCATCGAGCTCAAACGCGCCGATCGACTGCACCGGCGCGCCATCGGCCCCCGTGCCGCGGACCTCGATCGTGTGCTGACCAGGCTCAAGGCCCTCCGGGATGACCCCCGTGGCTGCAGCCGATCCGTCCGCCCCGACCACCGCGGATCCGATCACAACCGGATCAGACCGCAGCACGATCTCGATCAGGCTGCCTGGGAGCATCAGGGTTGCATCTGCCGTCACCGTGCGCCCGGCTGCCTTCTGGCCCGCTTCGACGCCCATGGCGACGGTGAGTACCGGACCGATCGGCGCCGGGTCCGTGAAGATGTTTACCGTCGAGATCGGACCAAGCGGTGAATCCACAATCGGGCCGACAGCGTTCGTTTGCGGAGCATTTGGCGACGTCGCAGGGACATCTCCGAGACCAGAGTCAGCACTCGGTCCCTCGGACGGAACCACGACCACCGCCGAATCAGATGGGAATGCCGAAGGGCTCGCACTCACCGATGCCGAAGTGCTCACACTCGCCGATGCCGACGAAGACTCCGAGCGAGAGGCCGACTCCGAACGAGAGGCCGACTCCGAACGAGAGGCTGACTCCGAAGGGGACGGCCTACTCGTCCGCTCAGGAGAGATCGATTCGTCCGGCGAGCCGGAAGCCGACGGACGCGACGCAGGGGAGGCCGAAGGAGATGCCAAGGGAATGGGCGATGACGAGGCTTCGACCGTGGGCGTCTCACTAGCAGACGGTGACGGTGTCGCAGTCGGCGTCTCAGAAGCCGGGGGGGGCGGCGGCGGAGGAGGCGGCAGCGCTGTGCCGCTAGCGGAAGCGGTGCCGTTGGCATACCCCGTACGGGACGATGTCACGGTAACCGTCGCACTTGCACCAGCCGTGAGCCCAGAGACCGTCACGACACCGCTGCTGTCCACAGATGCCGAGCCTGCCGTCGACGTAGCTGCCCAGGAGTAGAGCGCGTCATAGTTCGAGATCGGTGACGTGAATCCTCCCGACGTACGGGTCACCGACCCCAAGACCGGGGTGAGAAAGGATTGGTATCGGACGATGACAACTCCCGAGCCGCCCTGCCCACCGGTGCCATTGCCACTACCGCCACCGCCACCGCCACGGCCATTCTCGCCATTTCCGCCACTTCCCGTGGAGACTCCTCCGCCTCCACCACCGGAGCCCCCCGAACCGCCCCCGGTCTCGCCACCCGCTCCGCCACCACCTGCGTAGGTCACGCTCGAGCCGCTCATCGTGGATGATGCTCCACTGCCACCGGCGCCGCCCACTGCCGAGGAGAAAGAGAACAGGAATCCGTCGTAGGAGACCGAGCCCCCGAGTCCACTCCCACCGGCACCACCGCCACCACCACCGGCAGCGTGAGGCTGAATAAAATTGTTGTCCGAGGTTGCTCTCCCACCCGAATTTCCTTGGCCCGCAGTGGGACTGCCACCGTTATAGCCGTTATTGCCGCTCGCCCCACCCCCAGAACCCCCGTCGCCACCATTCGAGGGCGATCCCGATACCGGCGCTACCTGCGTACCGTACCCACCGCCACCACCACCGACTGCCGTCACGGTGCCGAAAACAGAGTTGGCACCGTTCTCACCTCGATTCGATGTGACGTTGCCTCCGGCTCCTCCCGCGCCGACGGCCACTGCGATCGTTGTACCCGGGTCCGTCACCACCCCACTCGAGGACGTCATGCCGCCAGCGCCACCACCACCACCGGAACCACCACCACCACCGGCTACTACAAGCACGTCAACGGACGTCACGCCACTCGGTACCGTCCACGTGCATGAGCCCGTCCCGGTGAACGTGGTCACCTCGTACGTCGAACCGGCGAGGGTCACTGTTGACGTACTTGAACTGCAGGCCGCCGACGCCGACGGCGAAGCGGCGAGCGGGATGAGCGCGATACCGAAGATCATCGCCAACGCCGTCACAGGCCGGAGCAGTGTTTCAAAGCGACGAAAACTCGGTGGCCGGCGACGCACAGCCAAAAGCATCGGCGAAGCCTACATGCGACCCGTCCATTTTCCTGTGATCGGGGCTCACGCCCGCGTCATCACTGCACTTCCGGCCGCGCATTTCGCCTGAATCGACCGATCGTCGAGTAAATCCCCGTGTCGTGGAGGTGAGTTGACACCCCGATTCCCTCGACGGGACAGTCGCTACCCAACGTGCCACTATCCGTGGATGAATTCATCTCGGTGGAGCATTCGGTCAAGCAACAGCATCCTGTGCATTGGCTCCAAGAACTCGGTGCTGTCGATCGGCTCTGTTGGGTCAGCGCTGTCGATCGGGTCCATCGGATCCTTTGCGAGCGTGCTCTCCGTGGGCTCCTTCGCTAGTGCCGTCAGCATGCTGTCCGGCCTGTCGGCAGCATCTGTGATGTCCTGGCGCTCCTTCGGATCCATCGGTAGCAGCTCCTAGATTCGCGTGCTCCCATCACCCACATGCAATGAGGAAGGCCCGGGCATTCGCCCGGGCCTTCCTCATTGAGTAGAACCTAGACAGCAGCGGGCTCCGCGCCGACCGCGATCGGCCGACGCTTGCTGATGACGACGGAGGTCACGATGATCGCGACCGCCACCAGGGCGATGGCCCAGCGAAGACCGGTGTTGGCCGCCTCGCCGATGCTCATCGAGACGACTGCGGGAGCGATCAACAGCGCAACGAGGTTCATGACCTTGATGAGCGGGTTGATGGCCGGGCCAGCAGTGTCCTTGAAGGGATCACCCACGGTGTCACCGATGACCGTCGCGGAGTGGGCCTCCGAGCCCTTGCCACCGAAGTTGCCGTCCTCGACGAACTTCTTCGCGTTGTCCCACGCGCCACCGCTGTTGGACAGGAACACCGCCATGAGGACACCGGTCGCGATCGTTCCGGCGAGGTAGGCGCCCAGTGCGCCCACGCCCAGTCCGAAGCCGACGGCGATGGGGGTGAACACGGCGAGGATGCCCGGCGTGACGAGCTCACGCAGCGAGTCGCGGGTGACGATGTCGACAACCTTGCCGTACTCCGGCTTCTCCGTGCCCTCCATGATGCCGGGGTGCTCCCGGAACTGGCGGCGCACCTCGAAGATGACCGCACCGGCTGCCCTGGACACGGCATTGATTGCCAAGCCCGAGAACAGGAACACCACGGCCGCACCGATGATGAGTCCGACCAGGTTGGCCGGGTTGGCCACATTGAGCACACCGAGGTACTCGATCTGGGTCCCGAGTGAATCGAAGGATCCGTCGAGCGCAACCTTGGCCGACATCGCCGCACCGAAGACCGCCTCGCGGAAGGACCCAAACAGCGCGGTCGCAGCGAGGACGGCAGTCGCAATGGCAATGCCCTTGGTGATCGCCTTGGTCGAGTTGCCGACTGCATCGAGCCGGGTGAGCACTGCGGCACCATCACCGTGAACGTCCCCGGACATCTCCGCGATGCCCTGGGCGTTGTCCGAGACCGGACCGAAGGTGTCCATCGAGACGATGACGCCAACGGTCGTGAGCAGGCCGGTTCCGGCCAGGGCGATCGCGAACAGTGAGAGAACCACGACGCCGCCGCCAAGCAGGAAGGCAACGTAGACCGCAGCACCAATAATCAACGCCGTGTAGACGGCTGACTCCAAGCCGAGGGAAATCCCGGACAGGATGACGGTTGCGGGGCCGGTAAGCGAGGTCTTCGAGACATCGTCGACGGGGCGGCGGTTGGTCTCGGTGAAGTACGCCGTCAACTGCTGGATGACAGCAGCCAGGACGATGCCGATGAAGACCGAGCCGATCACGAATATCTGCGGGTTCAACGAGTCGCCGGTCACCGTGGCAGCCAGGCCGCCGATTGACTCGATCGATGCCCAGTCGCTTGGGACCCACACCAGGACCGCACCGATAACGAGGACGGCACTGATGGCGGCCGATATGAAGAAGCCACGGTTGATGGCCGACATGCCCGATCGATCAGATGGCCGCGGCGAGACCGCGAAGATGCCGATGACCGCGGTGATGACGCCGATGGCCGGGATGACCAGGGGAAGCACCAGGCCGAGCTCACCGAAGGCAGCCTTGCCCAGGATCAGGGCGGCAACCAGGGTGACGGCGTAGGACTCAAAGAGGTCGGCGGCCATGCCGGCACAGTCACCGACGTTGTCGCCGACATTGTCGGCGATGGTTGCAGCGTTGCGCGGGTCGTCTTCGGGGATGCCCTGCTCGACCTTGCCGACCAGGTCAGCGCCGACGTCTGCGGCCTTCGTGAAGATGCCACCACCAACGCGCATAAACATGGCAAGGAGTGCCGCGCCGAAACCAAAGCCCTCCAGGACCTTCGGTGCCTCACCCTTGTAGACGAGAACCACCAGGGCTGCACCGAACAGGCCCAGGCCCACGGTGAACATGCCGGCGACGCCGCCTGTGCGGAAGGCAATCCGCATGGCGCGCTGCTCGCCCGAGTCGTTGGCAGCAGCGGCTACGCGAACGTTTCCGCGCACGGCCAGCCACATGCCGACATACCCGGTGATGCCGGAGAAGACGGCGCCAACCAGGAAGAAGATGCTGCGCCCGATTCGCTCACTGGTGGTGTCGGCGGGAAGCAGGAACAGAACGAAGAAGGCAACGACGGCGAAGATCGCCAAGGTCTTGAACTGCCGGTTGAGGTACGCGGCCGCGCCCTCTTGAACGGCAGCGGCGATTTCCTTCATCCGCTCGGTGCCTTCGCTGGCTGCGAGGACCTCGCGAACCAGAACGGCCGCGACTCCCAGTGCGGCCAGTGCGATGACGGCAACGACGACGACTGTCGTCAGATTGCCACCAGTCAACTCGATCATGGGTCTCCTGACGTGGGGGTTCATGGCTCAGAGCACACAGGCCCGGCACCATGACCTTGGCTACCAAGGAATGGAATCCTGCGGAGTCTACGCAGCCCAGGATGGGAGGTTATTCATCCCGCCAACAGTGCCGCCTCAAGTGTCGGATGGATGTTCAGCACAGCGTCCAATCCGGTGATCTCAAGCACCCGGCGGACCCGATCATCCGCCACGACTACATCCAGCCGACCGCCCGACCGTAAGGCCGTCTGATGTGCCTTGATCAGAATGCCGACCGCAGTTGAGTCGATGAAACCAACCTGCCCAGCGTCGATGATGAGCCGGCCTCCTGGACGACTTGCCGCCATCGCCTCTGCATCGAGCAAGGGCGCCGTATGGACGTCAATCTCGCCCGACACCGTGACGATCATGACTCCATCAACGTCCTGCGTGGATACCCCGAAATCCATCCGCTGACCCTGGCACACCGTCGCGTATCGTGGGGGCCAATGCGAGGTTCCGGCACTGACCCCGGCCCATCCGCCAGCGATTCCCCCACAGCGCTTGATCCCGTTCTGGGCCGAATGGCTGCTGGCCGCCCTGACCGACTCCGGCACCACGTCGTGCTGCCGGCCCGGGAGCCCGTGCTGGCCGATTGGCCGGACTGGGCTCCCGAGCCGGTTGTCATGGCCCTGGCAGGGTCGGGAATCCAGCAGCCATGGGCCCATCAGGTGCAGGCGGCGGACCTCGCACATGGCGGCCAGCATGTGGCGATCGCAACCGGCACGGCCTCCGGCAAGAGCCTCGCCTATTGGCTGCCCGTACTCAGTGCCGTGCACGAGGGTCTCACCGCGGCCAACGGCCGGGGGGCGACGGCGCTCTACCTCGCCCCCACCAAGGCACTGGGTCATGATCAACTGCGCTCCCTGGCCGCGATTGATCTAGCCGGCCTTCGGGCAACCGTGGTGGACGGCGACACCCCGGCCGAGGAGCGGGCATGGGCCCGTTCTCACGCGAACGTCATCGTGACCAATCCCGACCTCGTCCACTTCACCCTGCTGGCATCGCATCAGCAGTGGGCTAGTTTCCTGAGACGGTTGAGGTACGTCGTCATCGACGAGGCGCACACCTATCGAGGTGTCTTCGGTGCCCATGTGAGCGCCGTCCTTCGGCGACTACTGCGCGTCTGCGATCGGTATGGCGCTCACCCGACATTCATCGCTGCATCAGCCACCATTGCGGAGCCCGGCGCCTTCCTGGAGCGGATGATCGGCACGGCCGCCGAACAGATCACCCTGGACTGCTCGCCCGCACCCCAGCGGACGGTCGCCCTCTGGGAGCCCGGCCTGACCTTGGGCGCCGACCAGTCAAAGGGCACTCCGACGCGCCGCTCGGCAGCCGCCGAGGCCGCCGACCTACTCACCGATCTTGTCGTCGAGGGTCGTCAATCGATCGCGTTCATCCGCAGCAGACGCGGGGCGGAGGCAGTCGCAGCCATGGTCCGGGACAGGCTCGCCGAAGTGGACCCAGACCTCGTATCCGGCGTGGCCTCATATAGAGGTGGGTATCTTCCCGAGGAGCGCCGCGACCTGGAAAAGCGGTTGCGAAGCGGGCAGATTCAGGCACTCGCCTCCACGAACGCGCTGGAACTCGGCATCGACATCAGCGGGCTCGATGCCGTGATCACAGCGGGCTGGCCCGGTACCCGGGCCTCCATCTGGCAGCAGTTCGGTCGCGCTGGCCGCACCAACTCGGCCGCCCTCGCGATGTTCGTCTCTCGTGACGACCCCCTCGACGCGTACGTCGTGAGCCATCCCGAGGCACTTCTGGGCGAGCCGGTCGAGGCGATCGTGATCGACCCGTCGAATCCGGTGGTGCTGGGCCCGCACCTGTGCGCGGCGGCCGCCGAACTGCCGATCACGGACGAGGAGGCCATTCGATGGTTCGGGGCTGGGGCACCGGCAATCCTGGCTGCACTGGGTGCGGAGGGGCTGCTGCGCCGCCGACCCACCGGGTGGTTCTGGACGAGCCGTGATCGCGCCACCGACCTTGCCGACCTCCGCGGCACCGGTGGCGCGCCCATCACCATCGTGGAGGACGGCACCGGGCGCATCCTCGGCACAGTCGACTCAGCCTCTTCACACGCTCAGATCCACACGGGTGCCGTTTACACCCACCAGGGCGTTACTCACCTGGTCCTCGATCTCGACCTCGACGCACGCGTGGCGACCGTCCAGGAGCAGCCGGTCGACTTCACCACCAATGCGCGAGAGGTGAGCGACATCCGCATCACCAGCGAGCAGCAATCGATCCCATGGGGCGAGGGAACGATGTCATTCGGCGAGGTTCAGGTGACCGCCCAGGTCGTGAGTTTTCAGCGTCGCCGAGTGATCACCGGGGAGGTCCTCGGAGAGCAGGGGCTCGACCTTCCCGAGCGACTACTGACGACCAAGGCGGTGTGGTGGACTCTGAGCCCCGACCAGATCGAGGCGGCAGGCGTGGACGAGTTGGACGTGCCGGGCGCTGCACATGCCGCGGAGCACGCCTCGATAGGCCTCCTGCCACTGTTCGCCACCTGCGATCGGTGGGATATCGGAGGGGTGTCGACGGCCTGCCATCCGGACACCGGGAGGGCAACCGTCTTTGTCTACGACGGCCTCAACGGCGGGGCAGGGTTTGCCGAGCGTGGATTCGAGGTTGCCCGAGCGTGGCTTCAGGCAACCCACGACCTCATCCTCACCTGCCCGTGCGATCAGGGCTGCCCGTCGTGCATCCAGTCCCCCAAGTGTGGGAACGGCAACAATCCGCTGGACAAGGGCGGGGCCGTGCGGCTCCTGGCTCAACTGCTCACCGGCTGACCAGCTCGCGCTGAAGCCCCGATCACGGGGGCAGGGAACCCGAATGAGTTGAGGAGTCGAACCACCAGCCACGGTGCTGGGGCCTCCACGCGGACGAATGCATCGAGTCCATCAGTTCCGCATTCGACCAGGGTGGTTCCGTTCGCACTCGCCACCGACGCCGCTCGGGCACAGGGCGCCACATCAGCCTGGGCTGCCGCCAAGGCGGCCAGATCGGCAGCACCCGCTGCCTGCCGCGAGACAAGGACCGCCTGCGCTTTCGCAAAGCCGATGGCGGCACCAAAGCACACCACCACCAGCACGGCCAAGGCGAGGACCGTGGCAGATCCTCGATCATCCCTCGCCCGAGATTGGCCGACACTCACCATGCCGGGAGGTCTTCTCGAGCCGCAGTTGCCGAACGATGAACTGTGAGCCGATAGCCCTCGAGAAGGGGCAGCGGGATGCTCACCTGCTGGCTCAGCGCAACGCTCACCAGATCTGAGCCCTCGTCTACCTGAACCTGGGCACGGGGGGCGCCCGCTGCAGCCAGTGCTGCGACTGACGCCGGTGAGTCACCTCGAGCGATAGCTCGTGCAGCCTCGTGAGCGGTGCTCGAGAGAGCCAGGATCGTCGAACCGATGCTCAGCCCCCACAGCAGGGCAACGCCGACGGCCAAGAGGCAGGGGATCGCGAGGGCCGTCTCGAGAAGCACGCTACCGCGCTCGCCCCCCGGGTGGGACGGGCCGAATTGGCCCGCCCCACCCGCACTGGAGCCCGATGTGTTGGTCGCCCAAGGACCGCTCATGGAACTAGATCTCCAGGATTCGCTACGGCGCGATCACAGGAAGGCGGAGAGAGCGGCCCGGATGATCGACCAGATAAGTTCACCGACCTGCGAGCTGGTCAGCAACTTCAGTAGCACGCCGCCTAGTCCAACGGCTGCGACAGTTCCCACCGCGTACTCGGCGGTGGTCATCCCACGGTCATCGGAGGTCAGCCGGGTGCTGATTCGAGCAATGCTCCGCCGGGTGCTGTTCGCGATCATGATGTTTCCCTTCTTGGCCCACAGGGTGGGTCCGGACATTGCCGACAGTCGGTCGGCTCGTGTTGCCAGGTGGCGGGCATAACCTCTGCCGAATGGGCACCTGCCCGAAATACCCGCGCTCTTCCCTGTGGACCCGACCCGCCACTTTCCGAGGCTTGGGGATAACTCGAAGGCCCTTTACCGGCGAGTCGGTCGGCATCCTCGGACGACGCGAGCCGCGGGCTGCTGGGACATGTGCCGCAGTAGGGCTAGCCGGCCGGGGAGCCGAGCCAATCGAGCCGCGCGTGCCTGATGAGGTCCGGGACCTGCCTTCAACCGTCGCTAGCAGCGACCTGGCTTCCGCGGGTACAACTGTTGCCCGGGTCGGGTGCAAATCGAGGTAACTAAAGCCCTTAGAGGAAGTTCCCAGCGAAGGCGGCAACGACCGGAACCACCCCGATGAGGACGAAGGCCGGCAGGAAACAGACCGCCAGCGGCCCCACCGCCTTCACCCCGGCAGCGCGCGCAGCAACCTCGACGGCAAGGTGATGTCGCCGGCGTAGATCGTCAGCGAGGCCCGTCAGGACGACATGCAGTGATGCACCTGACCGCGCGGATCGCGTGAATGCGTCCCGAACGCCAGCCAACGGGTGATCATCAGGCAGTACGACCCACGCCTGCTCCGGACCGGCACCGAGGGTCAGAAGAGCCGCAATCTGTTCAAGATCGGCGTTGACGGGCGGCCCGATGGCCCGGCATACGGCACGGACGGCGTCCACGGGTGGGGCGCCGGTGGCCAGGGTGGCCGCAAGCAGGTCAGCCACCTCGGGTGCCTGCCGAGCGATCCCCTCGCGACGCTGACGGACTCCAGCGGGCTCCAGTCGGCCAAGGAAGCGCGCAGTGGCGACCGCGGCTCCCAAGCCCAGTACGACCCCGATCCCGGTTCCCACGAGCATCGCGATGAGCAACCCGAGCAGCCCGGACACCGCCGCGATCGGCAGGGGACGGGACTTCCGTGCTGCCACTGCAGGGCGCGGGATGACCTCGTCCAGCCGACGACCTCTCGGAAATGCGAGCCACGCACTCGCTGCAGCGAGCAGCACAATCAGTGCGGTCATAGTTGACGCTCGATACGGGTGGCGATTCGATTCGTCCACACAATTCCAGCCGCAATCAGAACTGCGCCACCCATCAGGCAGCCCCAGCCGATCGGCCCACCGAGCAGGAAGTTCAGCGGATCGACCCCCAGGGCCACCGCCATGCCGAGACCGATCAGCGGCAAGCCCGAGAGCAATCGGGCCGTCGCTCGAGGGGCGGCTAGCTCGGCTTCCAGCTGGGCTCGAACCTCATCCGATCGTCGAGCACCCTGCGCCAGCCGCTCGATGGAGGAGCTCAGGCCGCTGCCCGATGCCGCGCCAACATCCCAGCAGGCAGCAACCGAGGCGAGCAACCGATGCTCCCGAGCATCGAGGCGGAGGGCGTCCGACACAGCACCGCCTAGTCGAAGGGCTGCCAGAGCCGTCGGCCAGACCGGCGGGTTTCCGGCTGCATGCACTAGGGCTGCGGCCGGCGGCTGGCCGGCCCGCAACTCCGCAGCCAGGGCAACAACCGCCTCCACCACACGTCTTCGGGCCAGCGCCCGCTGAGCACGCGACCGATGACGGAGGCCGAGGCGAGCGGCGAGCACCTTCATTCGGGCCATTCGATTGCCCCGGTCGCGTGGAGGCGGCGCAATCAACTCGATCCGAGTGGCGGCTCCAGGGGACACCAGCAGCCATGCGGCTGCCCCGGCCAGACCGACAATGATCGCGATCACTGTCGGACGTCCACCCTGTCGATGACCTCTTGTCCGGCTGCCCTAAGCCGCTCCAAGAAGGTCCCGGCACCTTTGGCCGTAACCATCACCCCACCGACCCGGGTCAGCGCCGGGACGGCCTCCACCAACTGGTCTGACCCGCGCACCAGCAGGTAGATGCCGTCGAGAATTCGGCGCCCGGATTCCTCACGTCGGAGGTGAACGCAACAGTCAAGCCCCGCTGCCAGGAGAGCATGCAGGGCTGGGCGATCCAAGCCCGCCGTGAGTGCGAGGGCCTCCAGCCGAGCTGGGACATCGGCGGCAGAGTTCGCGTGGACTGTCCCGCAGCCGCCTTCGTGGCCGGTGTTCAGGGCCATGAGCAGGTCAACCACCTCAGCCCCGCGCACCTCTCCCACGACTATGCGGTCCGGCCTCATCCGCAGCGACTGCCGAATCAAGTCGCGCAGGGTCACCGCACCGGCACCCTCAACATTGGCGATCCGAGACTGCAGTCGGACAACGTGCGGGTGATCCGGCCGCAGCTCGGCGGAGTCCTCGACCAGCAGCACCCGATCGGCCTCCGGCACGAGCCCCAACAGGGTCGAAAGGACCGTGGTCTTGCCCGTGCCAGTTCCGCCGGATACCAGGAAGGCGAGCCGGGCCCGCACTATCGCGGCCAGCCATTCGGCCCCAACCGGATCCAACGTTCCTGCCGCGATCAATTCCGCAAGGGTGAAGGCCCGCCTGCGCGGCACGCGCAGGGAAATCAACGTCCCGTCGAGGGCAATGGGGGCAAGAACTGCGTGCAGTCGAGTGCCGTCAGGGAGCTGGGCATCGACGAAGGGCGCCGCGTCATCTAGGCGACGACCGACCGACGAAGCGAGCCGCTGGGCCAGGCGACGGACCTCGGCCTCATCCGCAAAGGCGACGCCCGCGCGCTCCATCCCACGACCTCGGTCGATCCACACGTGATCGGGGCCATTCACCAGGACGTCCGTTACACCAGCCTGCCTGAGTAGAGGCTCCAGGGCCCCCGCACCGACCAACTCACGTCGGAGGTCCTCGACGAGGGCAAGCACGGCCGCATCCCCGAGGACTAGGCCCTCCTCGCGCAGTGCCGTCGCTACCTGAGCGGGGGAGGCATCCGATGCCGAGGCAACCAGTCGTCCTCGGACGCGCTCAAGGAGCGGAGCACTCATGCCACTACCGCTAAGCCGATTCCTAACTCGGACAGCAATGTGGCGGCAGCACGACCGACCTGGTCCGAGGCACTTGGCGGTCTCCCTTCTTCGGCCGCAGCAGCTACCCGAACGTCATGCGGCACTTCGGCCACGATGGTGGCCCCCAGGGCCCGCTCCACGTCGCGGGTGGGAATGCCCCGAGGGAGCCGACGGACGACCACATGGACGTCGGTGAACCGCTCCCGGACCGCAGGTAGGCAGGTTGCCGCGGCAGCGATCGACCGGATTCGGCTGGGTACGAGGACGACCGCGTGAGGAGCGTCGAGGACCTGCTCACCCGGGATCCCGATTCGGGGATGGTCGAGCAAGACGAGGTCATTGCCCCGCACTCCGGCATCGACAACCGCGGTAATCGAATCACGCGACAGCGCGGATGGCTGGACTCGCGCCTGGGACAACACCGCTACCCCGTGTGGATGCGGCAGGGCTGCATCCAGGTTGCCGGCGCTGAGTCGGCCGCCTGCGTCCATCAACTCGGGCCATCGCAACCCGGGAAGCGACTCCGATCCAAGCGCGATATCCAGGCCGCCGCCGTAGGGGTCGAGATCGACCAGCATGGCCCGACACCCGTCACGACGAGCCGCAAGGGCCATGGCCACCGCCAGGGTCGAGGCGCCTGCGCCACCCGAAGCCCCAAGGACCGCAACAACCTTTCCATTTCGCACTGGGCCCTCAGCCACGCTGCAGAAGCGATCGATCACCCATTCGCGGGCCTCAGGCAGGACGACAACATGCTCCGCTCCGATGGACACCGCGTCGCGCCAGTAGTCCGGCCCACCTCCCGGGCTCGATCCAGATGGCCACGTGACCTGATCCGAATCCCGAGGCGCCGGATCATGTCGCAGGACAACCACGACATCGCGACGACGGGCGAGCGGCCGTCGAACCAAGCCCCCGAGGGAATCCCCGCCCACCAGCACCAGCGGGCTACCGGCCCACAGGGCGCGGCCCGCATCATTGTGGGAGGCGATGTGGATGTCGACGTCGGCGGCAGCCGCCAGGTGCAGGACATCGTCGATCAGGTCAGGGTCGTCGGTTATGAGCAGCGGTCGGTGGGTGCTCTGTCGGGTTTCCATGGGAGCACCCTGAACCGACGTGATGTGGAGCGACATGACCGATCACTGCCCTGTGGATGCGGAATTCGGGGCTGTGGACAAGACGAGAGAGTTGCCTTGTTCTGGGTTAACGTGTCCCCATGCCGGAGGCGGCGTTCTTCGATCTCGACAAGACCATTCTGGCCAAGTCGAGTTCCTTTGCCTTCGCCCTGCCCTTCTATCGAAGTGGCCTGATCGGCCGGGCTGACGTCCTACGCAGCGCTTACGCCCAGTTCACCTACCTCGCATCAGGCGCCGACCACGATCAGATGGAGCGGATGCGCGCATACATGGCAGAACTCGTCACCGGCTGGGAAGTAGAAACCGTCCAGGGCATCGTCACCGAGACCCTGGACACCATCGTCGAACCGATGGTCTACCAGGAGGCGGCCGACCTGATCGCCGAGCACAAGGCTGCGGGCCGTGACGTCATCATCATCTCCACCTCGGGAACGGACATCGTGGAGCCGATCGGAGCCAGGCTGGGAGCAGACATCACCATCGGCACCCAGGTTGCCATCGAGGACGGCAGATACACCGGCGAGATCCTCTTCTACGCGTACGCCGAAGGCAAGGCTGACGCCATGCGGGCCCTTGCACTCGAGCACGACTACGACCTCGCAGCCAGCTACGCCTACACCGACTCGCACACCGACCTGCCCATGCTCGAACTCGTTGGAAATCCGTTCGTGGTGAATCCCGACGCGGAACTTCGGCGCATCGCCGCCCAGCGGCAGTGGCCGATCATGGACTTCCGCAAACCGGTCGGGCTACGGAGGCAGCTCGACACTCGGCAGGCGGCTGCGGCCGGAGCCGGTGTGGCGATCGGCGCCGTCGCCCTTGGCATCGCCTGGTACGCACTGCGCCGAGCCGCCCGCGCATAGTGCGCCGGCAATCAGCCGTGGACGACGAGCCACACCCCGGCTATCCCGCTGAGCACGATCGCCACTCGGTTGAAGACCTCCTGATCGAACCGCTTGAACACCACGACTCCGAGCACAGCGCCGAGGAGGATCAGCGGCAGAAAGGCCAGATCGACGAGCAGTGAGTCGGGGGTGAGAAGCCCGAGACCGACCACGATCGGCACCTTGCTCAGGTTCAGGATGAAGAAGAACCAGACCGACGTGCCCATGAACGCCAGCATCGGGACTCGCATCGAGACCAGGTACAGGCTCATCGCGGCGCCACCCGCATTCGCCGCCATCGTCGTCATCCCGGCGAGGACGCCGAAGAACGCCGTCACAGCCTTCGGCAGCACGGGTGCTACCTGCAGGTCCCCCTCTGAAAAGACCCGACGCCGGTAGACCTCGAAGACAACGGACAACAGGATCAACACACCGATGGACCGTGCCAGCACTCCCTGGGGTGCGAACTCGAATGCGAGGGCAACGACGGCGAAGCCAATGAGCAGGCCAGGGATCAGGCGCACGATCAACCGCCACTGGACGTGCTGCCGGTAGAGGGCAAGGCCGAACAGGTCGCCGACGATAAGGAGCGGCACGATGAAGGCTGATGCGTAGGTCGGAGTGAGGACGGCGGCTAGCAACGGCCCGGAGACGATTCCCAGGGTTGGCATGGCGGTCTTGGAGATTCCGTACAGCAGGACTGCCAGCCCGACGAGCACGATCAGAAGCGGGGTCCAGGTCTGGGGCATATCAGCCGGGCTCCGGCTTCTCGGACATGTCAGGTCTCAACGGCTCGGGCGCCGAGCCCGACGGCCGTGGCGAACCAGATCATGGAGGCCGCGACTCCTTCCGGGGTTCGCTCCGCATACGACCGCACTGCCCGCACATACGCCGGACGACCCTGCTCGATCATCCCGTGCTCGGGGATGCTGAAGCAGGACGGGTCAAGACCACGCGCGGCCAGGGTGCAGCGGACGAGGGCCCGCGCGACTAGCCCGCTCCCCCAGCCAAAGGGACGCGCCGCCATCAATTCGTGATGGACGAGGGCCGCAACGAGCAGTCCGGGCAACTCCCCCGACGCGGTGACGAATCGGCCAAGGGCGACCAGCCTTGGGCCCAGTGAATCGACCGGGGCAGCCCCGCCAATCCGAAGGGGGTCGTCCGCGTCATCGTCGGCCCTCGGCCGACCGAGCGACTCCGCGGGCTGGAAGCCCGACGCAGCCAGGAGATGCAGATGTGCGATCACCTGTAGCGGGGCGCGCTCCCAGGCGTCCGCCTCATTCGGTGCGGCCAGGGTGACGGAGCGCGCGGCACCGAGCACGCGACCCATCGGCGAATCGTCAACCGTGAAGACGTCCGCTCCATCGATGGCCGCCGAGTCACGTGAACCACGCTCAATCGAGGACGCCGCAACCGCCGCCGCATTCGACCGCACGTCTCGCCGCCAGAGCAACGCATCAAGATCATCGCGGGCACCCTGCAAGGCTGCGATTACGGATTCATCCACTAGGCAGGCTCGAAGGACCGGTTCGCCGATCCAGCCGCCCAGGATGCCCACCGCCCGGACCCTACTCTCAGCCCAGTCCTGGATTGGATCCGTCGCAATCCAGGGGGGAATATGCCGGGAAGTGTGGGACGCCCCAACGTGCTCGGGTAGCGTCCGGGCACCAGACCCGTGACACCCGGACGCTCCGCCCGGACCATCCGAACGAAATCGGGTCCGCAATCGAATGCGGAGGATCATCATGAGCAACGAGGCCCTTCAGAATCTGCTGCAGGAAGACCGCGTCTTTCCCCCGTCGCCGGAGTTCGTGGCCCGGGCCAACGCGCAGGCCTCCATGTACCAGCAGGCCAGCGCCGACCGACTTTCCTTCTGGGAGGAGCAGGCCCGCTCCCTGACCTGGTCGCAGCCATGGACCGAGGTTCTCGACTGGTCTGATGCACCCTTCGCAAAGTGGTTCGTCGGCGGACGACTCAACGTCGCCTACAACTGCGTTGATCGCCATGTCGATGCCGGCTATGGCGATCAGGTCGCCATCCGCTTCGAGGGAGAGTCAGGTGATCGTCGCGACATCACCTACTCGCAGTTGCTGGACGAGGTCTGCCGCGCTGCCAATGCCTTGCTCGAACTGGGCGTGGTGGCAGGCGATCGAGTGGCCATCTACCTGCCAATGATCCCGGAGGCGATCGTGTCGATGCTGGCCTGCGCCCGCATCGGTGCTCCGCACTCGGTGGTCTTCGGGGGGTTCTCCGCCCATGCACTCGCCTCGCGCATCGACGACGCCCAAGCGAAGTTGGTGATCACCTCCGATGGGCAATTCCGGCGCGGCTCGACCATGCCGCTCAAGCCGGCAGTGGACGAGGCCTTGGAGTCGCTGGCCGCAGAGGGCACCTCCCCAGTTCATGGAGTGCTGGTCGTACGCCGCACCGAGGGTGAGGTGACCTGGCACGAGGGACGCGACATCTGGTGGCACGACATCGTCGATCGGCAGTCAACAGAGCACGTCGCAGAGGGCTTCGATGCAGAGCACCCACTGTTCATCCTGTACACCTCCGGCACCACCGGGAAGCCAAAGGGCATCCTGCACACCACCGGCGGCTACCTGACCCAGGCCTCCTTCACCCACCGCAATGTGTTCGATCTGAAGCCGGACACCGATGTCTACTGGTGCACTGCCGACATCGGTTGGGTGACCGGCCACTCGTATGTGGTCTATGGGCCGCTCGCCAATCGCGTCACCCAGGTGGTGTACGAGGGAACCCCAGACACGCCAACCCAGGACCGCTGGTGGGACATCGTCGAGCGACACCGGGTCACCATTCTCTACACGGCACCCACGGCTATCCGAACCTTCATGAAATGGGGCGATCACCTGCCCCGCGGCAAGGACCTGTCGAGTCTGCGTCTCCTCGGGTCGGTGGGAGAGCCCATCAACCCCGAGGCGTGGATGTGGTACCGGGAGACCATCGGCAACAACTCCTGTCCCATCGTCGATACCTGGTGGCAGACCGAGACCGGCGCGATCATGATCTCCCCGCTGCCCGGGGTGACCGAGACCAAGCCTGGCTCAGCAATGGCTGCCATTCCTGGCATCGGGGCGGCCGTGGTGGACGACGAGGGGAACCCCGTCGCCAACGGCGGAGGCGGCTACCTGGTCCTTACCGAGCCGTGGCCCAGCATGCTGCGTGGCATCTGGGGGGATCCCCAGCGCTATGTCGACACGTATTGGTCTCGCTGGCCCCAGTACTACTTCGCCGGTGACGGCGCCAAGCTCGACAACGACGGGGCGATCTGGTTGCTCGGTCGCGTCGATGACGTCATGAACGTATCCGGTCACCGCATCTCAACCACCGAGGTCGAATCGGCGCTGGTATCCCACCCGATCGTCGCGGAGGCTGCCGTCGTGGGCGCCGACGATGCCATGACGGGCCAGGGCATCGTTGCCTTCGTCATCCTGCGCACCGGGTCGGTGGACCCCACGGACAAGGTGGCCGGCGAACGAGCGGTCAAGGAGTTGCGCGACCACGTCGCCCACGAGATTGGCCCGATCGCCAAGCCACGACAGGTCATGATCGTTGCCGAGTTGCCCAAGACCCGCTCTGGCAAGATCATGAGAAGGCTACTGCGCGACGTAGCGGAGAATCGTGAACTGGGCGATGCCACCACCCTGGCCGACCCCACCGTCATGAACCTGATCGCAGCGGGCCTGGCCTCCAGCACCTCGGAGGACTAAGCAGGCACCCTGACCGGAAGGAGCCGGTGAACGACTTTCTGGTGCGGCCGACCCTGCGGCAGCGTGGCTGGCTCATCGAGCAGTTGCGCAACGAGACCGTGGGCGGGGTTCTCCTACTCATCTGCGCCGCCATCGCCTTGGTCTGGGCGAACTCACCGTGGGGTGACTCGTATACCCGGTTGGTCGACCTGACCATCGGGCCGGAAAGCCTCCACCTGAACCTCAGCCTGGGCGCCTGGGCGGCCGACGGGTTGCTAGCCGTCTTCTTCTTCGTCGTCGGTCTAGAGCTGAAGCATGAGTTGGTGCTGGGTTCGCTATCCAAACCGGCCCAGGCAGCCGTCCCGATCGCTGCGGCTATCGGCGGCATGGCCGTGCCCGCGCTCATCTACCTCGCGGTCAACCAGTCCATGCCGGGTGGCGCAGTTGACGGCTGGGGCGTCCCGATGGCGACCGACATCGCCTTCGCCCTCGCTGTTCTCGCCGTCGTCGGACGACGGCTGCCCCTCGCCCTGCGTGCCTTTCTGCTGACCCTGGCGGTGGTGGACGACCTTGGCGCGATCGCGGTGATCGCGATCTTCTACACCGATCAGGTGAATATCGTCTGGCTGCTGGCGTCCATCGGCTGTTTCATCGCATACGCCTTCCTTCAGCGAAGGCGAGTCACCAGCGCCTTCATCTACGTGCCACTCGCCCTCATCGCGTGGACGCTGATGCACGCCAGCGGGGTGCACGCCACGGTGGCCGGGGTTGTTCTCGGCCTCCTGACTCGGGTGAAGACGGATGAAGGCGAGGCAAAGGCGCCCGCCGATCGGCTGTCCCACCGGCTGCACCCGCTCAGTGCTGGGTTCTGCGTCCCGGTCTTCGCCTTCATGGCCGCGGGGGTTGACCTGCGTTCTGTGGGCCTGGGCCCAGCCCTGACGACGCCGGTGGCGATCGGGGTGCTGCTCGGACTCGTCCTGGGAAAGCCGATCGGAGTGCTCGGGATCTCCTGGATCGTCGCCCGATTCACCAAGGCCTCACTGGCATCGTCCATTCAATGGCGCGATGTGTTCGCGGTCAGCGTCCTGGCCGGGATCGGGTTCACAGTCGCGCTGCTCATCGCCGAATTGGGCTTCGACTCCCAGGAGGCCTTGCTTGACTCGGCGAAGGCGGCCGTCCTCGTCGGATCGGTGATTGCGGCACTCGTTGCGTCCGTCTTCTTGGCAAGCCGCAATCGCGTCTACGCTCGAATCTCCGCGATCGAGGAAGCCGACGCAGACGGGGACGGAATCCCGGACGTTTACCAGCAGCAGGACGAGAGGTAGCCTTCTGGTCATGCCTGACCCTCGCCAGCCAAGCCTGGGCCAATTGATCTCGTCGACGATCGACAACGCCAAGCGCCTCGGTCAGGCGCAGGTTGCGCTGATTCAAGCTGAGATCAAGGCCGACGGCCAGGCAATCGTCGGCGTTGGCATCCTCGGCTTGGTGGCTGTCGGGAGCATCAGCCTCGCATCGATCTTCCTCCTGGTCACGATTGCCTACGTGCTCGTCCAACTGGGCCTGCCAGTCTGGGCCGGGTTTGGCATCGTCACCCTGCTGCTCATCATCACGGCCGGCGGGGCCGGATTCCTCGCCTACCTGAAGTCTCAAAAGATCAAGGGCCCGGAGCTCGCAATGAAGGAAATGCAGAAGACCCAGGCAGCGCTCGGCGCTACGCCTGACGTGTCACAGGCGTGAGGATCATCGATCCCGAACGGGCGATCGATGCAAGCGGGCCCTGGGAGCATCGCGACGTCTCGGCCAATGGCGCTCGCTTCCATGTCGTCGAGGCCGGGGACGGTCCAGCAGTCCTGCTGCTCCATGGCTTCCCCTTGTTCTGGTGGACCTGGCGCAGGCAACTGACCGCCCTTGCCGACGCCGGATACCGGGCGATCGCGATGGACCTGCGCGGCTACGGTGGCTCCGATCACACCCCCCACGGCTACGACCCAACGACCCTGGCTCAGGACATCGCCGGGGTGATCCGCAGCCTCGGTGAAGAGGACGCTTTCATCGTCGGCCATGGCTGGGGCGGGCTGGGGGCCTGGACCTTGCCGGTCTTCCAGCCAACGGTTGTCCGCGGCATCGTTCCCGTTTCCATGCCCCACCCCCGAGCCCTGCGCGCCAACATGTTGCGCGCCGGCCAGTGGCGCCGAATGCAGTACATCCTCGGCTTCCAGGTTCCCTTCGTGCCCGAGCGTTCCCTCGCCCGGAGCGACGGCGATCGGGTCGAGTCCATCCTTCGCGCCTGGTCAGCGGACCCTTCTTGGGTGGACGATGCGGCCGTGGCCTACCGATCGGCATTCCTGCGCTGGCCTACCCCGCATACCGCCATCGAAGGTCATCGCTGGGCGGTCCGCGCCCGTTGGCGTACCGATGGTCGGCGCTACATGACGGCGATGGATACAGCCCTGCGGACGGACGTCCTGCAGGTGCACGGCTCAGCCGATCCAATGATGCTGGAATCCACCTGCGCAGGCAGCGGCGATCGCGTTGAGGGAGGCTACGAGCACGTCAGCATGAACGTCGGGCACTTTCCGCACGAGGAGGACCCCGAGGGGTTCAACCGCGTGATAATCACCTGGCTCAACCAGCGCCGATAGCCCCGCCATGCCCGAGCCACGCCCCCGTGACCATCTCGGTCGCCCCCTTCCTCGCGACGCAGCAGCCGCAGACATCGTCGCGACAGTCCCCGATCGCGACTCGATCAGCAGCACTCAGGCGTGGGACGAGGCCTGCGCGTATCTGGCCGCCGGTCGGCCCTTCCACGCCCATGAAGTCTTCGAGCAGCGGTGGCGCTGTTGCCCCCAAGCAGAGCGGGATGCGTGGCGTGCACTGGCCCAGTGGGGCGCGGCATTAACCCACCAGGCCCGAGGGAATTCCGTTGGTGCCCGTCGCCTGGCAGACCGGGCCCTTGCACAGTTGGAGTCCTGTGTGGCCGTGCCGCGGCCCATCGATCGAGAGCGCATCTTTGTCAGCCTGCGCGAAGTCATGGCAGCCACCCGCGGTCGCCTTTGACTTGGTCAGCGAGTCTGGCAGGAACCCGTATCGACCGCCTTTG
The DNA here is from genome assembly GCA_032117355.1 of Candidatus Nanopelagicales bacterium. Taxonomy (GTDB): domain Bacteria; phylum Actinomycetota; class Actinomycetes; order S36-B12; family S36-B12; genus REEB460. The sequence goes on along the minus strand of JAULZL010000312.1, from coordinate 1,852 downwards.
AGGCCCGCTCCCCACGGCGCCCAACACCCAGGAGTTGTTCCGCGCTGATGGCATAGCCCGTTCCCCCTTGGGCAACCGGTGATCCGAAGACCATGCCGTAAACGGCACCCCGCAGGTTCAATAGCGGGCCCCCCGAGTTCCCCGGCTTGACCCGGCCCCGGAAGGACACCACCTGCCGGTCCACCCCGGCCCGTCCGTAGATGTCATCCCCGCGAGCCTGGAGCACGGTTCGAATCCGGGCTGGCGTCCCCGTGAGCTCGCCACCGCCCGGGTAGCCGAGAACGGCCGCTTCGTCCCCGGTGCGGGGCGATGCCGTCGACATGGGCAGGGCCGGCAGGTCGAGTCCGGGTACCCGCAAGACGGCGATATCCAGTCGGGGGTCGAAGGCCACCACCGTTGCGGTCAGGGATGTCCCGGCCGGTCCCTCGACCTGCACCCGATCCACACCGGCGACCACGTGGGCATTCGTCATAACCAGCGAGCGCTCGTACACGAAGCCAGACCCGGTCACTCGGGTGTTGCACTCCGGCGCCACCCCGGTAACTCGCAAAACCGAAGACCTGGCCTGTCGGACGCCTCGAGTGCGGATCGAATCCGGGAGCGGCGCCGGGACATCGGGGCCGGTCACCTCGGCCAGGCCGGAGAAGACGCGCGGGGTCATCGTGCTGCCGACGGCATCCCGGAGCCGGGAGAAGGAGTCGCGCACCTGGTCGGGGATGAGGGAGTCCATGGCGACCAATGCCCGCGACTGACGGATCTGGTCCGTTACCGAGGTGGCGGGGAGATATGCGAGCGCACTCGCGATGATCCAGGTGATCACGGCCAGGGCAAGGACGTTAAGGGCCGCACCACCACCGTTGTCGACCAATCGAGCAGGGGACCAGGTCATGCGCTCACGAAGGTGCCGCCCCAGCAGCGAGCACAGGCCCTGACCAACGAGGGCGCAAACCAGGATCCCCCCTGCAAGCACGGCCGCCCGGATCGGCTCCGCTGGGATCCACTCAGCCACGATCGACGGCAGGAGGAATGCCGCACCTATCCCGCCACCGAGGAAGCCAGCGAAGGACAGGGCTCCGACGACGAAGCCCTGCCGCCACCCAGCCCAAGCGAAGGCGATGACCGCCCCGACGAGGACCCAGTCGACAATCGTCATCCGGCGCTCACGGCAAGTCGTCCTTCTCGGACGGAATGTCGACAATTCGAGCGTCATCCCACGCTTGTGACCAGCCAACCTCATCCAGGAATCGGGAAAGCAGCCCGCCGGTGAAACCCCAGACAAGCATCTGGCGGACGGTGAACCCGGGGCCGATGTAGCCGCTCGGGTGCCGGACCCGGCAACGGTTCATGGGGCTGGTGAGTTCGCTAACTGGGATTCGGTGCACGGCCGCGACCTCGTTGGCGTCGGCCGCCCACACCGGTGACGGCGACTGCCACCAGGCGACCACCGGGGTGACGACGAAGTCCGAGACCGGCACCCACAGGTCCGGCAGGGTCGCGAAGGGGACAACCCCCGAAGGATCAAGTGCCGTCTCCTCCTGCGCCTCCCGAACCGCGGCGGCAACAGCCCCGGTGTCCTCGGGATCGAGGGCCCCACCGGGAAAAGCCGGTTGCCCTGGATGCGAACGCATCGCTGCCGCTCGCTGGATGAGGAGGACGTCCGGGCCTTCGCCACTATCGGCAAGCAGGATGAGGACGGCGGAGTGGCGGCCCTGGCCGTGGGTGGGCGTGAAGCGAGTCAGCTCATGGATTCGAGATCGCCGCGCGAAGGACACGACCGGGTCAAGCCAGGTGGGCAGGCCCGGGAGCGCCGACTCCAGGACCGACCCTCGTCGCATCCAGGGTGAAGGATCCT
>JAULZL010000311.1:0-3164 GCA_032117355.1 Candidatus Nanopelagicales bacterium | reverse complement strand
TCGGCATGGCTAGATGCGAACTCCGCCCCGCTTGACCTGGAAGGTGACCGTGTCCGCGCAACGGGCGATAACCTCGCCGGTGTCGCCTGAGATCGAATCGCCGTTCATCACGACGCGCACCGAGCCCCGGCCATTGGAGTTGAGGTTGCCCGTGATCCGGTAGCTGATCATCGGCGAGAGTTCAGAAGCCTGCTGGGTGAACTCGAAGGTGAATCGATTCGCGCGCATGGTTGCCCGCTGCGGGTAGTCGACCACCCAGACGGCCGTCGGCGAGACCGTCCCATCGCCGGTGTCTGTGCACTGGACCCGAGATTGCAGGCTTTTCAGGGTGACTCGGCCGGCGTCAACCGAGAGCATGACGGTCTGCACGACGAAGTCGTCGGTGCGGTAGACACCAGACCACTGCACCGGACGCGCCGAGGCAGGGGCCGCGGCCACAGTGAATGAAAGCGTGACGGCGGCCAGGGCAGCAAGGATTCGAATGGCCCGCCTGCGGATACATGGAGTTTGCATTGATGATCCGATCTGCCGGTTCGATCTGCCGGTTCGCGCCGCCCGCACAAGAGGCGGCCGGCGGATGACCCGCTCGTTTGCTGGCCAACTGCAGGGTAGTCCTGGCCCGGACTGTGGCTGCACCTGGCATGAACAGTGGCGTCAGTGCGCGATGGCCTCGTGCAAAGGAAGTCATTGCCGCCTTGGCTCGCGCATAGGGTGTCCGATGACCGGCCCGACCGCACGCGAGGAGCGAATGTGAACAACGATGGAAGCGAACTCAGCGAGGACGACGCGCTCGATGCCGTACGACGACTTGATGCGAGTCTGAAGGAGCAATACGAGACGCCCCTGCTCGATGCAGATGGCACCCCGATCGATCCAGCCGGGCTAGCCGTGGACTCACTTCCCAACGGAATTGACGACACCGAGAACGTAGAACTGACCCTGGGCCAGACCGACGACCTCGGCCCTGACGGGGCACCCGACTCCCGCTGACGTCAGTTGGCGCTGTGCACACGCAGGTGCGCCCCGGGCCGAAGCCCAGGGCGCACCGCGATCATCCATCTCGTCAGGTGCACTTCCCTGACGGGATTTCGCTACCTACCGATTGCCACGTGCCAGCTTCACGCTGGCACCGATGGCTGCGAGCACGCTGCCAACCATCAGCAGCAGTGCGGTCATCGGAAGGCCGCTTGAACCTTCAGACCCACCACCCGCAGGGACGGTCGCGGGCATCGGAGTTACCTCCTGGCCCTCTGCGACTGTTCCCGCAGCCGGCGGAATTGCCGGCTCCGTGACCGTTCCCGGCGCCGGCGTGATCGTCGCTGCAGCAGTCGCGGCCGGAGTGGCCGTGATCGTTGCGGTCGAGGTCACTACCGAGGTCGCACCCGGCCCCGGGATCAGCACCGTGACAGTTGGTCCCGGTGTGGACGTTGCCGTCTCGGTCGCTGTTGCCGTGGCAGTCGACGTCGAAGTCGACGTCGAAGTAGCCGTCGACGTCTCGTCCTCACATGGTCCCGCGTAGTCATCCTCGTGAGTGTCTAGATGATTCTGGACACCCGACTCGGAAAGCTCCAAGGTCATGAATTTGTCACCATCCTTGTGACAAACCAGGAACTTGTCGCCGTTTGCCGTGACGGTGGCGCTTGCGGCACCGCCGAGGTTCACCAGTGCGGCGAACCCCAGTGCTACGACGGCAACCATCCCACCGAGCCACAGCCCGGGTGACTTCATGCCGCCTTCTTGCTTCGGATGCTCCTTTTGCCTCCGATTACTGAACATGGCATCCCCTTTCGGTCTCGCCTGTTCGCTTGCGACTCAAGGTTCGACGGATCGCGTCGGAGTGATCGGAGCGAGTGACCGTGCATGTCGGGCAGTGGCAGTGCAAACCGGCGAAGCGTCGTCCTGGGAGTGACCTCCGTCCCGCAGATAGCGTCGATCGAGCGTCAATGGTCCTGCGCAGATCACGGACCTTTGTCGGAAGCAGCAATTCATCCGGACAGGCAGCGCCGCACAATCCCGTCATCGGACACTCAACGGGTGACGCTGAAGTCATCGCGGTACCCCGCGCACATTAGAAGGGATTCGGCAATGTCCGAGAGGTCAGCAGGTCACAGGGGAATTGGAATCACGACGATCATCATCGGAGTGCTGATGGTGATTGCAGGCATCGCGTCCTTCGCGACGGTAAGCAGCACCCTGCGCGATGAGCGCATCACGGTCTCGGAGGATGCCTGCCTGTCGGGCATGACGGTTTCGGATCCGTTCACCGCCTACTGTCAGGCTGACGTCATTTCCGTTCATGCCCTTGAGGCCACCGGCGGCAAGACCTACGCCGAGCTTGACCGCGAGGATCCCCTGCGAGCGGTCGCCAGGGATGCCTCATTCCTCCAGGCATCGCTCTTCACCGCGGTGGTCGCCTTTGGGGTCTCCGTGCTGGCAATCGGTGTGGGCGTGGTGTCCATCCTGCTCGGCATCGCGGTCTCCAGTGGTCCCACCAAGCAGGCCCCTGCTGCGAGTGCCACCCCCAGTTCGTAGGGCCGCTGTTGGTCCCGTTGGTCATCGCCGGCGGGACCGACAGCCCGTAGCATCTGCGCGTGAACGGCAGCAGGGCCCGGGCGCGGGGGCTAGCCGAGCCTGAGCCAACAGGCGCGGTAACGCGCATCGCACCCACGCCCAGCGGGTACCTGCACCTAGGCAATGCAGTCAACTTCCAACTTGTCGACTGGCTTGCTCATCAATACAGCGCCTGCGTTCTGCTGCGCATCGACGACATCGACGCAGGTCGCTACCGCCGCGAATACGTCGATGACGTCTTCGAAGTGCTGGACTGGTTGTCGATCACACCGGATCGCGGTCCACTCAATACGCAGGACTTCGAGGCCAACTTCTCATTGGGGCGGCGCACGTCCACCTACCGCGATGAGGCGGAGCATCTCCTCGCCGCTGGCCACGCCTACGTCTGCCGGTGCTCACGCAGACAGGCCGGAGCCGGGCGCGCCTGCGCAGCCGATTGCGCGTCGCGGAAGTACGAACTGATCGCACACGAGTCAGCGTTACGTCTGCGGATACCTCCCGAGATGCGGCATGAACTTTGCAGCAAGGCATCCGAGGGCACCGACGCCGTGGGAGACCCAATCCTGTGGCGACGCGATGGCCTGCCCGCGTAT
>JAULZL010000310.1:0-4367 GCA_032117355.1 Candidatus Nanopelagicales bacterium | reverse complement strand
CCATCGGTCCGCTCCGTCGGTGGCTGCCAACTCAGGGTCGCGCTGCCCAGCGCGCGCGCCTGGACCTCGATGGCGAAGGCTGGCAGGGCGGTCGTCGCCACACCATCCGTGACCTTGATCTGGATGCTGGAATAGAACCCCACGTCTGCACTCGTCGGCGTACCGCTCAATTCACCGGTCGTGGCACTGAAGCGCGCCCACGACGGCTTGTTGGTGATGCTGAAGGTCAGGACATCACCTTCCTCGTCGCTGACCCCAGGGACGAACTGGTAGGTTTCACCCACGGTGACGGACTGCGCCGCCTTGCCGTAGATCACCGGCGCCCGGTTGGGGAGGTCGACCCTGATCGAGAAAGCAGGCAGGCTCGACGAGAGCCGGCCATCGCTGACCCCGATGCGGATGTCCACGTATTCGCCCCAGTCGCCATCCGTCGGCTTGCCCCACAGCCTGCCGGTAGCCGGATCGAAGCTGGCCCAGGGCGGCAAGAACTCCACCATGAACTGCAGAGCATCGTTGTCCGGGTCCGTGGCCGATGGCGTGAAGTCGTAGGAACTACCGACCACCACAGAGGCAGCAGGCGTGCCGGCGATTCTCGGTGCCAGGTTACTTCCCGTCACGGTGATGGCAAAGGGCTGCAGCGAGGCGACGAAGCGACCGTCGGTCACGCTGATCGAGATGCCAGCGTAGGTTCCAGCCGAACCTGCTGGTGGCCGGCCGGTCAAGGAACCATTGAGCGGGTTGAAGGCAGCCCAGGCCGGCTTGCCGACGATCGACCAGGACAACTCTTCACAGTTTCCGTCGCTCGCCGTTGGGCGGAAGACATAGTCGTTGCCCTCCAGCACGGTTGTGGCTGGCGATCCCGCCACGCTGGGGGCAAGGGGCTTGCTGACACAACCCTCCCTGGATGCCCACCCGCGGACCGCCTCGGCCGGTGCCGAGACAAGTGAACCACAGAGAAAAGCGGTCAAACCGAGGAGGCAGGACCACAATCGCACATCATTGTTTGTCATTTGGTAACCCTGCTGTCTCGATGCCCGAGACCAGTGGCTTTGCGTCCCCGCCTCGCGGCGGGTTTGCCTTTTTCAAACAACTGTCGGTCGCACGATCAGCACGCCAACAGCACCTCACTGTCAGCGCGCTTACCTGAATCTGGACAAGGGGATACCAGGGACCACGAAGTGATGAGGACTCACTTCGCTGGACTGGCAACCCCGCTGTCGTAGGCCGGCAGGCCCTTAGACCGGAAGCTTTGCGTCCCCGCCTTTCGACGGGTTTGCCGCTGCAGTGTGGTCTGACACTAGGTAAAAACCGAGGGGTAGGCAAGCGACCACATGCCGAACCGTGAACTTGATCAAGAAGCCCGGGCTAGGCAGCTTCGACTGCGCGCAGCGCCCTCTGGATCAAGGCGTCATCCGCTTGCCGCTCGCCGGCGCATTCGCTCAACAACCGGCGCCAGGCGCGCGCTCCGGGGCGGCCGTTCATCATGCCCAGCATGTGACGGGTGATGGAACGCAACGGCACGCCTTCAGCCAGCCGCGCGGCTGCATACTCGCGCATCCGCTCCACGATGTCGCGACTCTCGGGTGCCACGAAATCGGAATCGATCAACTCCCGGTGGAGGGCGGAAAGCACCCAGGGATCGTGGTAGGCAGCCCGCCCGATCATGAAGCCATCTACCCGTGAGCGGAAGGGACGCACCTCCTCGACCTCGGTCAGGCCGCCGTTCAGGATCACCTGCAGCCATGGGAAACGGGTCTTGAGCCAGCAGGCACGCTCATGATTCAGCGGCGGGATCTCCCTGTTCTGCTTCGGTGTCAGGCCACTCAGGATGGCCTTGCGGGCATGGATGATGAAGGTTCGGCAACCCGCCTCTGCGACAGGCGCCACGAATGCCTGGAGGAACTGCTCGTCTTCGCGATCGTCGATGCCGATGCGTGTCTTGACCGTAATCGGCAACTTCACGACGTCTCGCATGGCCGCTACGCAGTCCGCCACGAGCTCAGGGCGCGCCATCAGGCAAGCACCGAACTGTCCCCCCTGGACGCGGTCGCTGGGGCAGCCGACGTTGAGGTTGATCTCCAGATAGCCATGGTCCTCGCCCATCCGCGCGGCCAAGGCGAGTTCCGCTGGATCCGAGCCGCCGAGCTGCAGTGCCAGCGGCTGCTCCACCCTACTGAAGGCCAACAATCGATCGCGATCGCCGTGAATCAGGGCTTTGGCCACGACCATCTCGGTATACAACAAGGCCGCCGGCGAGAACTGCCGCAGGAAATAGCGGCAGTGCCGATCGGTCCAGTCCATCATCGGCGCGACGGAGAGGCGCCTGTCGACGTGATCGAGTGGCATCGATGAACCGTTACTGGGGGCTTCCAGCGGCCGCAGGCTAACGGTGGGGAAACTTGGAGATCGGGGACGGACGACCGAACAGGTAACCCTGGGCGAAGCACACGCCCAGCTCGCGCAGGGTGTCGAAACACTCCTGGGTCTCTACGCGCTCGGCCACCACCTGCACACCCAGGGTCCTGGCAACCCTGACCATGGATTCCACCATGCTGCGATCAACCTCGTCGCTGGCCACGCCCTGCACGAACTGGCCATCCATCTTCACGTAATTGACCGGCAGGTTGCGCAGGTAGGTGAACGAGCTCAATCCGCTGCCGAAGTCGTCGAGCGCCACCCTGCAGCCTCGCAGGTTGAGTTCCCGAATCAGGAAGGCCGTATTGGCGAGGTTGGCCACCGCCGACGATTCACTGATTTCAAGGCACAGGACGTCCGGCGTAGGATCGTATTCCTCGAGCAGCCCAATCAGGGACTCGAGGAAGCCCTGATCAGAGATGGTGCTGCCCGACAGGTTGACGCTGACCGTATAGGTGGCACGATTGACGCCGTTGCGGCGCGAGGGAATCAGTTCCCGCAAGGCCCGCTCCACGATCCACCGATCGAGCGCCGGCATCACGTTGTAGCGCTCCGCGGCCGGCAGGAATTCATCGGGCATCACGAGTCGGCCGTCGTCGTCACGCAGCCGCGCAAAGAGTTCATAGTGCGGGTGGACGTCGCTGCCTGCCGAGGCCACGACCCAGGGCTGGAAGACCACTTCGAGCCGCCCGTCGTCGGCGCCGGCCCCCAGGCGTGATACCCAGCGCAACTCGCGATTGCGGGCCGAATCGCTGTCTGGATCGTGGATGTGCACGCGGTTGCGTCCACCGTCCTTGGCTGCGTAGCAGGCCATGTCGGCCGCAGACAACAGCGAGGCAATGCTCTCGGTACGGTGGGAGAGCTCCACCAGACCGATCGAGGCGCCGACCGTCATGGTGCGGTCCTCCCAGCGGAAGGCGTAGTCCTTGATGACCTGACGCATCCCGTCGGCGATGCTGCGCGCCGACTCCGTCGCACAATTCAGAAGCAATACGCCGAACTCGTCTCCACCGAGACGCGCCAGCGAATCATCAGCCCGCACTCGCGTCTGCAGCAGGCCGGTGATCTGTCGAAGCAACTCATCGCCCGCGAGATGCCCGCAGGTGTCGTTCACGAGCTTGAAGCGATCGAGATCGATGAACACCAGCACGTGCGTGCGTTCCGGGTGCCGGTGAACGTCGTCGAAAGCCTGGTTGACCCGACTCTCGAACTCACGCCGGTTGATCAGGCCCGTGAGGGCATCGTGAGCGGCCTGGTGCGCCAGCAGGCGACGCATCCGGCGCTCCCGGCTGACGTCGTGGAACACGACCAGTGATCCCACCACGTCCCCATCGCGGTCCCGGATTGGAGCGACGTTGCCCTGAATGGCCACTTCACCACCCTTGCGCCCCTCGAGCACGGTATTGTCGGACAGCGCCAGCGTGTGGCCGCGATCGACCACCTGATTGACCGGAGCCTCGACAACCTCACGTGTGTCTTCCTCGAACAGGCGGGCAACCTGGCTCAGGGGCTGGCCAATTGCATCATCGATATGCCAACCAGTCAGGTTTTCGGCCACCGGGTTGAGGTAATCAATGACTCCAGCACGATCGGTAGTGATGACAGCGTCCACGATGGACTGCAAGGTCACCTGGGCGCGCTCTTTTTCCTCGAAGAGCCTCTGCTCCGCCCGTTTGCGCTCAGTGACGTCGCTAAGCGTCCCCTCGAGGCCCTCCAGCTGGCCATCGTCCGACAGGATGGCCCTGGCGTTGTCACTGACGGTGATGATGGTCCCGTCGCGGCGACGCATCTCGTACTCTTCCTCGACCAGCCGGCTCTCCCGCACCAGTCTCGCAATACGCTGCTCGCGCGCCACCGGGTCCACGTACAGCTCGGCCGTGAGACCGACTTCCTGCAGGACGGTCAGGCTGGGGTAACCCAGCATCTGGACCAGCGCGGGGTTGCCCGACAAC
>JAULZL010000309.1:0-5600 GCA_032117355.1 Candidatus Nanopelagicales bacterium | reverse complement strand
ATGTCCCTCCAGACGATCGCCCCGTGGCGCCGCCTGGTCTCGGGCGTCTCGTAACCGTCCTCACTCCTGTTGGCGACCAACACGGCGTTGATGAGGCCGCCCCAGGCATACCGTTCCGATTCTGGGATGACGACCCAAGCTGCTCGAGCACCTCGGCGCGGTACCCCTCTACACAGCAGGTCGCGGGCTCGTCGACTGACGTGGACGGCCCACCTGCTGAAGTTGCACCGTCGGCACCTGCTCCGTCGCAACTCTCCGACCTCGATCGTCGTAAACGGAAAGAAAGGGAACACCGCCAAGCTGCGCGTGCAGAACACATCAGGTCATACCAGGCTGTCGACGTGCTCAACGGACCGGCCCGTCTCGAGACGCGCGACCTCGGGCGGCTCACCATGATGAGTGGGGCTACCAAGCCTCCGTCCGACGCAGGCGACCATGGGTCCTTCACCTTCGCAAGTGACGACCCTGACGGGCGCTTCTACGCACGCCCCATCGGCTTCGGACGTGGCAAGGGAGGTCTCCTGACTCCGCAGCCGCGCCTTCGGCACCGCGCGCTCGCCAATGCCCCGCCGGCAGCCGATCGGAGCTACTCGGCTGCCACCGCGACGTCCACAGGTACCCTCTCTGCCCCTCCTTCGACGCCCCGCTACGCACTACCGGCCTCTGGCATGCCTGCTCAAGGCACACCCGAGTACTTCACCGAAGTGGCCAAAATGGCCGCTGTGGAGAACAGCCTTCGGCAGTCGTCGTCGAAACGTCGTGGCAAGGCCGTCGACGGTACGTCTGACAAGACGACGATGAACACTCCATCTGAGGGCACTTTAGGGGTATCACCACCACCAGCCTCAGCTTCCGCTGACACCGTGCCGGAGTCCGAGGGCACTTTAGGGATGACACCGCCGCCAGCCTCGGATCAAGCAGACGCTTCAACTGACACCGTGCCGGAGTCCAAGGGCACTTTGGGGGTCACATCGCCGCCAGCCTCAGTTCAGACGGCCATCGCCAATGAGGATCCGCGCAGTGCCGCGGCGGTCCAATTGGAGTCTCTCTCCGAGCGCATCACCATCGTGGAGCAGCTCTGTGACCAGCTCGGCGAGTCTACAGACAAGATGAGTGACTTCGACGCGCACGTGCGCTACGTCGTCAACACCTTTGAACGCACGCAGAAAGCCTTCGAACGCACGGATAAGCTGATCGGCGACGTTCAAGCCGAGACGAGCCGCATGGCAGAAGTCCTCGTCGAGCTGCGGAGCGACCATCTCGCCGATCTCGACCGTCATGCTCACCTACAAGATGTCATCAAGCACTACGTCGACCCGCGCATTCTCGAGCTCGCGATGACGCAGCGTGGACAGCACGCGGAGCTCGTCAAGCGCGTCAGCCATCTGGAGAAGGACACCGTCGTGGAGCTCAACGTCCTCCAGTCTCGCATTCATGCTCTCGAAACTCGCCGTCACGTTCAGCCTACCGACCACGACACAGTCGACGCGCGCGCGACCGACAATGAGATGATCAACGCGCAGCTCTCTGCTCTCAAGGATCGCCTTCTCGATGTCCATCAACACTCAGCTGAGCAATGGACTGCTCTCGATGCCCGCGTTCGCTCTTTCGAAGTGGATCGCTCCTCGCTCAAGCCGCAGCCAGTGCCTAGCATTGCCTCCAAGTGCTTTGCCATAGCATCCAGCCTCCCGCGTCGCCTTGCTCGCTTCATCCTCGCCGCGCGCGCGACGCTCGCCACCTTCTTGGCGGGGGCCATGTTTGCCTTCTTATGGACGTTCTGGCTCTTGGGCGCCCGTCTTCACCCTGCGCAAGCCGGCGTCGGCTCACTCAACATGCTGCGCTACGGACATGTGCACGTGCCGAATCTCCTCAAGCATGGGTCGATTCTCAAGGCCGCCGCTGACACTCGAGGCAGCAGTCTCTTCGACGGGGGGGCGACGCACATCGTGCACGAGGACGACAAAGGAGCCATCCCGGGCAGCTGGCAGCCCGACGTCGCGGGCCTTCGCCTCGGCGACGACACGTTCATCCCGGCCTTTGGCTCCGTGCTCAAGGACTTCATCCCACCGCCAGACGTTGGTGGCCCAGACATTCGACGCCGCGTCCTCATCGCTCCCGCAGTTGCCTCGCGGGTCTGGTCGGGCACGCAGGAAGTCGACATGTACGGCTCGACGTTCGTTGACTCGCCCACCAAAGGCAAGTACCTGCAGCTCGAGGACGGCCGCATCCTCAAGCTGCGCCTCGCCTCCAACGGCCTCCGCATGCTCGATCTCCGCGTGCGACCCACGGAAGCCGTCATCAACACCCTTTTTGCCATCCACCCTGCGCCTTCGCTCGACCCCGCAGCTCTCTGTCGCATCACAGGAGTTGGCAAACGGCACCTGCCGCTCGCGCCGATCGAGTTCCTTCGCCTGTGGCACTGCATCCTTGGGCACCTCTCGTCGCGTCGGCTGCTCGCTACGCTCCGGCACACCCTTGTGCTCGCCAACGTTCCTGTGTTCACGCCAGACGTCGTCAAGGCGTATGAGATGGAGCACTGCGACGTGTGCAACGCGTTCCTACAAAAGCGCGCCTCCGCACCGACCCAAGCTCCCGTCGCCTCAGGCGTTCGTGCAGAGACCGACTTGCCACCGTCGGCTGGTCGCGCGCTCCGTCCCCTCTATCGCATTCTCCTCGACGTCTTCGGCCCCGTCCCATGGGCCTCGACCCAGTTCGGCTACCGCTTTGTGCTCGGCCTCATATGCGAGGCCACAATGATGCGCTGGATCTTCGGGCTCAAGACGCACACGGAGAACGACATCGAGAGCTGCATCAACCTCTTCCTCGCGTCGATGCGCCTGCTCCGTCCCGATCTCTCCATCGACATCATTCGCTCGGACGGAGCACCGGAGAATCGATCGCACCGCTGGGCTGCCTACCTCGAAGGACTTGGCATCCTCCACGAGCAATCGATCGCGTACGACTCGCATCAGATGGGCGCGATTGAGAACACGTGGAACCTCGTCCCCTCCGCCGGCGCCATGCTCGCGGTCTCGAGCCTGGGCAAGACGCACTGGTACACGGCGCTCCGCTACGCCGTCCTCCTCTCCAACATCGTCCAGTCCAACGTCACGGGTGGCGTCGAGAAGATGACCTCGGCGTTCGAGCGCTTCTACGGCACCAAACCTTGCGGCGATCACCTCAACGTGTACGGGGCACCCATTCGGTACCACGTCAAGCTGCACACGATGGGCCGCGACGACAAGTTCGACGAGCACGCTCTGCCAGGGTTCTATGTCGGCCCGTCACCCGAGAACCCAGAAGAGAAGTACGTCTGGACCGGCACGCGCCACATCTCCATCGGTGGCTCCTTCGTCATCGACGAGTCGCGCTTCCTACAACCCATCCACCTGAGCAGCGAGTACTTTGACTCGTGGCCCACGCCCACGCCCGACTCGACCCTGCCGCTCGTCCAACCTCCACCTCCGCCGACGAGGACTGCTCAGGTGCTCAAAGAACCCTTGCCGAATGGGACGGTCCTCGAATTTCGCTACGCGAAAAGCGACTACACTGCCTGGGAGTGGTATTTGGGCAAGGTGGTCAGCTGGAGACGCCGCGCTGACAACGGAGTCGAGCACGAGATCGAATGGCTCGACAAGAGGTGGACCCAGAACGACTGGGTCAACCTGGCCTCCTCCGTACGCATCTGGCGGCTGCCCGCGTCCTCTCCGCCGCTCGCACCGCCGCCAGCACCCGCGCCACCTGCTGCCCCTCCGGCCGCCCCGCCCGTTGCTCGCGCAACACGCAGCTCCGCGCGCACCGCCGCCCTCAATCGCGCACGCGCCGTCCAACCACGCGTGCTCATCTTCGACAGCGGCACCAGCAACGGGACGTTCGTCAGAACACTGAAAGGCAAAGGATGGCTGATCGACATCGTGACCGATTCCTCGACCCCTCGTGACGTCACCGTGCGGTCCGTGCAGCAAGAGCTTCGCGACAACACCGAGAACGGCGTGTACGATCACATCATCCTCTTCGCGCCGCCCATCGCCGTCGGCACCAAAGTTGTGTCCATCGTCGCCGCCCTTGCTCTTGTGGCACGCAAGTCCGAGGTCCCCTTCACCATCATCGGTGTCAGCACCGACGCAGTTTGGACGACGGAGCCCATGAAGATCCTCAAGCGGATCAAGGACATGCTCGAGATCTCGTTCCCGGTCTGCAGCTTTGGCGCTCAAACCTCGCTTCTGATCACGCTGTGGACGACCTCTGAGCCCGTCCGCTCCAAGTTCGCCGATCTCGAGTGCACGCACGACATGCATGCCTCTTCAACCTCGCCACCTAGCTTGCCCGACGTTGCAAGCGTTGCTTTAGCTCAAGCAGTCGCGTCAACCGCCATCACTGACGTCGCGCCCGCGTTCACTACCAAGATCGATGGAATGCACCCCATCTTTGCAACGCGGTACGACAAGGCGGCTGCGGGCCTCCATCGGCGATCTGTGCAAGCAGACGAGCCCGCTCTCAACGCCTTCCTGTCCACGGCCGCAGACCTTGCGGACATGCCGCTCTGCGTCTTCTGCCAAGACGACGTGCCGTCGGAGCTCGTGTCCATGACCGCGAGCCTCCTCAAGGTGACCTCGGATGAACAGGACTCGCGCGACCTCGGCCTCCTCGACGTCCCTGACGAAGACGACGGCCCGACCATCGACGCCGTGCTCTGCCTCGCCAAGGGCAAAAAGTTCTCGATCGACAGGAAGGAAGTCGTCTATCACACCGACGGCGGCGTGATCCACGCCCTCGAGCCTCGTGGGATCAAAGAGGCCCTCACCTCCTTGCAGCGTGATCAGTGGCTGCTCGCGATCGAGAAGGAGATGGACAACCTTCGGGCCCACGACGCCTTCCACTACGTGCCCGTCAAGGAAGCTCTCGCCCAAGGCAAGAAGATCATGCGCATGACCTGGGTGTTCAAGATCAAGACGCACGACACCGGCGCGCTCGACAAGTTCAAGGCGCGCTTCTGCGTTGTCGGCACCTCCCAGGTCAAAGGTCAAGACTACTTCGAGAGCTTCGCCTCGGGCGCGCGCGGCACCTCCGTCAAGATGGTGGTCATCCTCACGGTCGTCGAAGGCTGGATCGACTTCCACTTCGACCTCAACGGCGCCTACCTCGACTCCAACATTGACACCGACGTCTACGTTGATCAAGCGGCCGGCCTTGACCCTGTCGTCGGCCCGAACGGCGAACGCATGTGCATGAAGCTCGACAAGGCGATCTACGGCACCGTCCAAGCCGCACGCCTCTTCACCAAAAAGTTCCGTGCCGCGCTCGTCAGCATCGGCTTTGAGGTCTCGCTCGACGACGAAGCTGTCTATCGCCTCGACCACAAGCTCGGTCGTATCGTGCTCGCCACGCACGTTGATGACGGCATCGGCGGTGCCTCCACTACCGCGGTCCTCGAGTGGATGTACGCCGAGATCATCAAGCACGGCTTCTCCTTCTCGCAACAAGGGGGGTGGCACACGATCCTCGGCTTCGGCGCCAAGCGCGACCTGGTCAACCGCACCGTCACCATCAGCGCGGGCGGGCACATCCGCGATCTGGTTCGCATGCACCTGGTTGACGAG
>JAULZL010000308.1:0-7201 GCA_032117355.1 Candidatus Nanopelagicales bacterium | reverse complement strand
CGGCGTGCTCGTCCACGGCGTCGACAACGTGGACGGCCATCGCGATGTCATCGAGGCCCGGGAGGGATCCCAGTTCCTCTCCCTCGACCGAGGCGACCCCACCGCCGGCCAGCGCCTCCGCGAGTCCGGTTCGCAGGGCGGGCCACAGTGACTCCCGCGCATGCGCCCGAGTGGACGGGCTGTCCGTGATCAACCGGGTCGACAATCCGGCGTTGGCAAGCGCCAGCGCCCAGCCGCGAGCGACCGTCGTGGTGCCGGCGCCCGGCAGGCCGCTAAGAACCAGGAGTCGAGCCCGATTCGACACGGGTCTTCAGTCCTTTGAGGGCCGTGTCAACGATGACCTTCTCGGCCTTGCGCTTGATCATCCCGATCATCGGGATCTTGACGTCGACCACGAGTCGGTAATTGACGGTGGTCGTGCCATCGTGGTTGTCGGTTAGTTGGTAGGAACCATCAAGGACCGTGAGCACCTCGCCCTTGGTCAGCGTCCAGGAAACGGCTGCGTCATCATCCCAGTCGTATTCGAGTTCGTAGATGTCCTTAATTGGGCCGGACGCCAATTGGAACCGGGCATCTGCGGGGCGACCATCCTCCTCGTACCGCGAGAGGAGTTCGACCGAGGTGATGCCCTCGCTCCACTGCGGGTAGGACTCGAGGTCCGCGATGACCGCCATTACCGCAGCCGGTGACGCGGAAATGACGATGCTGGACTCGGTCCGCTCGGACATGACGACTCCCTCGATATTCGGCCTTCAGGCTACTCGGTGGTTCGTCAGAGGTCGACGGCGAAGGGAACTCTCCTGGACTGGAAGTGCCCGACGTTCATGCACTCGGTGGATCCGATGCGCATGCGGTTGCGGTGTGGCTGGTGGACGTGACCGAAGAAGTGCAGGGCTGGGGAGGTCTCTTGGATGTAGTCCACCAGGGCCGCGCTGCCAACCTCGAATCGACGGGCAACGACGTCGTAGGTCAGTTCGGGGATCCGCGGTGGAATGTGGGTGAAAAGCACGTCCACCGGACCAAGTCCCTGCACCTTGGCGAGGTACTCCTCTTCGGAGACTTCATACGGGGTGCGCATCGGGCTCGTCAGCCCCCCGCCCACGAACCCCATTCGAATGCCGCCGATATCCACGGCTACCCCATCGAGGACACGATGGGACTCCTTGACGTAGGTCGGCCATAGGGAAGGCACGTCGACATTCCCAAAGGTCATCACTGCGTCATCAGGCATGGCGGCAAAGATGTGCTCGTACTGCCCAGCCACCATCGACTCCAATGTCGCCCGGCGGGCGGTCGGGTCGATGACGCCGATCCGCTCCCAGGCCAGTGCGCTCAGTTCGCGAGCGTCCTCGTACCTTCCCGCGGTGCGCGCGTGGATGTAGGCACGCGCGTGATCCTCCCCGAAGAGCTCGGCGAAGATTCCCTTGGCCGGGTTCGCGTAATCCAGGAAGAGGATGAGGTCCCCGAGGCAGACGAAGAGGTCCGCCCCCTCAGCAGCCTCCGCGAGAGCCTCGTGCTCGCCGTGAACGTCCGAGACGATGTGCACCCTCATGAGCCGGCTACCGCGAGCACTGGTTCACCAGGGCGTCGACCGGCCTCCAAGGTGTCCTTGAGTTGCCAGACATGGGACTTCCAGGACAGGGCGTGGGATCTCCTCAGGGCGTCAGCGATCCGCCATCCCCGGGGGCCGTTCGGGAGGTCCCGTGGAACGGTCTCGGAGCCTCGGGCCGTCGGATCTGCTCTCAGGTAGTAGTGCAGGACCGCCCCATCATGAACCGACTCCAGCCAGATCTCGCAGGAGCCAATCAGATCCCCGGATACCGACCAACGAATACCGTCCAGGCCGCGATCCATGAAGACCACCGGTCGTAATCCGGGCCACCAGGTCGCCCAGCGAATCCGGTCGGACACCGCTGTCGCGAGATTCTCCCTCGGCGCGGCAATGAAGGTCTCGTCGACGAGGTCAACAGCGGGCATGGCCGCAGGATGCCACAGGGAGCGGGCAGATGTTCGGACCATGATTCGCGGCCTCCGTGGCTATCCCGTAACGTGTCGAAGTGACGTAAGTCACGCTACTTCGCACGCCAGCCATCGTCCCCATGCATACCGGTCAACGTGCATACCGGTCCACGCCAGTGAAGGAGTCATCATGTTGAAGGAGTTCAGCGTCCCTGCGATCGTCCAACCACCGACGACAGGGAACCTGACCGACCACATCGTCGCGAACGCGGAGTCTGATCCTGGGCACGCGGTACTGTCCATCCACCGAGGCGGTGCCTGGGTCGATATGACAGCCGCGGAGTTCTTGACCGAGGTCAAGGCCGTCGCAAAGGGCCTCGTGGCCAATGACATTGAGCCCGGTCAGCGGGTCGCGATTATGTCCCGCACTCGGTACGAGTGGACTCTCATGGACTACGCCGTCTGGTATGCCGGCGGCATCAGCGTGCCGATCTACGAGACCTCCTCTGCCGAGCAGGTCCACTGGATCTGCTCGGACTCCGACGCCGTGGCAATCGTGCTCGAGAGCGCCAAGAACAAGTCGGTCTTTGCGGATGTCTCAGCCGAGCTGCCGCTTGTGACCCGCACGTGGGTCTTCGACGACGACTGCATTGAGCAGCTGAAGGCTGCCGGGCGCACCATCACCGACGAAGAACTGGAGTCGCGTCGGGCGACGGTCACCCCGGACACCCTGGCCACGATCATCTACACCTCCGGCACGACGGGCCGACCCAAGGGCTGCATGCTCACCCACAAGAACTTCATGTTCGAGGTGGACAACGTCGTCCAGGGACTCAAGGAGGTCTTCCTGGCTCCCGGGTCTTCGACCCTGCTGTTCCTGCCCATCGCACACGTGTTCGGCAGAACCATCCAACTCGGTTGCATGCGGGCCAAGGTCCGGCTTGCCCACTCCCCCGACATCACGAACCTGCTGGGCGACCTCCAGTCCTTCCAGCCGACCTTCCTGCTCGCCGTACCGCGAGTCTTCGAGAAGGTCTTCAACTCCGCCCAGCAGAAGGCCAACGCCGACGGCAAGGGCAATATCTTCAACACGGCGGCCCAGGTGGCCATCGACTACAGCATGGCCCTCGACGACGGCGGACCAAGCCTGGGCCTCAAGATCAAGCACCGGCTCTTCGACCGCCTGGTCTACGGAAAACTCCGCCATGCAATGGGCGGGAATCTCAAGTGGGCCGTCTCCGGTGGCGCACCCTTGGGCGCCCGACTCGGTCACTTCTTCCGCGGCATCGGGGTGATCATCCTCGAGGGCTACGGGCTGACCGAGACCAGTGCCGCATCAACGGTCAACCGTCCGAATGCAATCAGCATCGGCAGCGTTGGCCAGCCGTTCCCCGGGGCCAGCGTGAAGGTTGCCGAGGACGGCGAACTGCTCCTGGCTGGGGCGCAGATCTTCCAGGGCTACTGGAAGAATCCAGCGGCGAGCGCAGAGGTGCTCGAGACGGACGGGTGGTTCCACTCCGGCGACATCGGCGAGATCGACGACCGGGGCTTCGTGAAGATCACCGGGCGAAAGAAGGAACTCATCGTTACCGCGGGTGGCAAGAACGTGGCTCCCGCAGTGCTCGAGGATCGCATCCGGGCCAACTGGCTCGTATCCCAGTGCATGGTGGTCGGCGACAATCAGCCCTTCATTGCGGCCCTGGTAACAATCGACCCCGAGGCCTTCCCCGCCTGGAAGAAGCAAATGGGCAAGGCCGAGTCCGCGACGATCGCAGAGCTGACCGAGGACTCCGACCTGCGGGCAGCCATCCAGGAGGCCGTCGACACCGGCAACAAGGCGGTCTCACACGCAGAGGCGATCAAGAAGTTCACCATCCTCGACACCGACTGGACCGAGGAGGGCGGGCAGATGACGCCGTCCTTGAAGCTCAAGCGCAACGTGGTGATGAAGGAATGCGAGACGCAGATCGCTGCGCTGTACTCCTGACGCCGAATCGCCGCTAGCGGCGCATCATCGAGGGTAGCCCGATCTCGGGCTACCCTCGATTCGTGTGGGCATGGCTACGAAGGCAGGTAGGCCACCGCCCCGTAGCCAGCCTTGCCCTTGGCTGGCTAGTGACCCGGCTGATCGTGCTCCTCGAGGTCGTCGTTTTTCGGGAGAACGTCATCGGCGACGTTCGGCTGTATTCCCTGTGGTCCGTGTTGCTTTCGAATGGTCGATTCCCGGTCGGCGACCCGTTCTGGCAATACCCGCCTGGAGCCGGCGTGCTGTTTGTTGCGGCACGTCTCATCGGACCCGATCCGGTGAGCGGATTCGTGCTCCTCGCCCTCGTCACCGATGCGGCGATCCTTGTGATGCTGATCATTGCCTGCCGAGGTCGGTCCGGACTCTGGTTTGGACCATGGAGTTGGGTGATCGGCGGCCTGGCCATCGGTCCGGTCCTCCTGGCTCGGTTCGATCTATTCCCCGCCGCACTTGCCGTCGCTGCGATCCTGCTGGTGCGACGCCCCGCCGCAAGCGGCGCCGCTGCGGGCATCGGCGCACTGCTGAAGGTCTGGCCGATCCTGATGATCGCCTGCATGCCGCGACGCCACCTGCCCAGGGCTCTGACGGCAGCGATCATCGTGATAGGCGTCGGCCTCCTGGCGGCGCAGGCATGGGCTTCGGGTTCGGTCTCCTTCCTCGGCGAACAAGGTGCCCGAGGCCTGCAGATTGAATCCGTCGGAGCCCTGCCCTACCTTCTCGCCGGCGCAGTTGGCTTCGAGCAGGAGATCGTCCTGCGATACGGGGCCTTCGAGGTGGTGATGCCCGGTGTGGACCTTGTTGGCGTAACGATCACCGTCGTGGGAATCGGCTTGATCGCGTCCATCGGCATCCTGCGGCTCGTCGGCAGGCTGGAGGCGACGCCAGCCGGTGACGTAGCCCTGGCACTGGTGCTGCTCAGCGTTGCCAGCAGTCGCGTGCTGTCACCCCAATACTCCATCTGGGTCATTGCGGTGGCAGCGGCCGCTACCTGCGATATCGGCTCGCGACTACGACGGCCCACCCTGCTGCTCATCGCCATGGCCGGGATCACCCAGATTGTGTACCCCTGGGCATACGGCTCCCTACTGGAAACTCAAGGCTATGCCGTCTTCCTGCAATTGACGCGCGTGGCACTGCTCCTCACCGCCACCGTGGTGACGATGGTCGCCGTCGTAGCACCGCCGCAGGCTCAGCAACCTGCCCGGACCTAGTCGCCGGTCAGACGGCTCGGCGGGAACCAGGCTGCGGTGCCGAGTGGTTGGCGGGCCGATCGACCACCAACCGCAATGGTGGCACCAGGCCCGAAGCAGCCAGGACTTCCAGCGCGGGGGCATGTTCATCGGCGATCTCGACTCCACCAACACCGGGTGGACCAAGGAGGACGGAGACAACGCAGTCATCGCAGGCCAGGCCCGCCATCGTGCAAGAACCGCAGTCAATCAACATGCGGTGCACGCTAGATCGACCGTCTGACATTGATCCCGGCATCACTGCGCGCCGCTCAGATCCAATCGACCGAGCTCAGGTCTGGGCGACCAGGCTCAGGGACCGCCGTCCCCAGGCCCCTCAACCACCGGACCGCCAAATTCGGGACGGGCAACAATCTCAACGTGGTCGCAAGCCGAGCACCAGCGGCACCGCACTTCCTCGACCTCGTCGGCAAGCACCACGGTCTCTTCAACAACCGGCTCACCGGACATCGACGCGTGCCAGAACTCGCGAACCCGTGAGGTGCGTACTACGTCAAATCGAGTCAGGTTTCCACAATGGGCGCACCGGAAACGGGACTTTCCATCGGGCAGAGAGATGGCCACGAGCGAACGATAGCCTCCCGTCGCCGCGTCGACTCTGCGATGTCAGGGTGCTGCCCTAGCGTTCGGCTCGTGCACCTGCAGCTGGCCACCGACTCCCTCGGCACAGCCCTGCGGGATGCGACCTTCGTCGTGGTCGACCTAGAGACCACGGGCGGCAGCCCGGCTGATGCAGGGATCACCGAGATCGGGGCCGTGAAGGTGTGTCGTGGCGAGGTCGTTGGCGAGTTCGCCACCCTGGTCAACCCGGGGATCCCGATTCCCGCGTTCATCGCATCCTTGACCGGGATCACGAACGCCCTCGTTGCAGACGCGCCTCGGCTCGCCATCACCCTGCCGAGCTTCCTCGAGTTCATGCGCGGCAGCATCCTGGTCGCCCACAACGCCCCGTACGACATTGGCTTTCTCAAGGGCGCCTGCGCAAAACTCGACCAGACCTGGCCGACTCCCACCGTTCTCGACACTGCGCGGCTGGCGCGGGTCGTGCTCCATCGGGACGAGGTGCGCAACTGCAAGCTCTCCACCCTCGCTGCGCACTTTCGCACCACGGTGGTGCCATCGCATCGAGCCTTCGACGACGCCCGAGCGACCGCGGACGTTTTCCATGCCCTCCTCGAGCGCGTTGGCAACTTCGGCGTGACAACGGTGGAGGACCTCTCGGCCTTCACCTCCAGAGTCTCACCGCGGCAACGCGCCAAGCGGCATCTGGCGGACGGCCTGCCGGATGGCCCCGGCGTGTACGTCTTCCGCGACGCACAGGGACAAGCCCTCTACGTGGGCAAATCCAAGAACATTCGAACGCGGGTGCGCAGCTACTTCACTGCCGCCGAGACCAGGCGACGAATGTCGGAGATGGTCCAGATTGCCACGGAGGTGACGCCTATCCCCTGTGCCACCGAGGTCGAGGCCCACGTCCGCGAGGTCCGGCTTATCGGCAGCGAACAGCCTCGCTACAACCGCCGCTCCAAGCGACCCGAGGCTCAGGTCTGGCTCAAGATCACGACCGGCCCAGCCCCCCGGCTGTCCGTCGTTCGGGCAGTGCGCTCCGATGGTGCGGACTACCTCGGTCCCTTCGCCAGTTCACCTCAGGCACAGGATGCAGCAGAAGCCATCACCGCCGCCCTTCCCCTTCGCACGTGCAGCCTGACCCTCCCGTCCTCCCCGCGAACGGATACCCCAGGCTGCGCCCTTGCTGAACTTGGTCGCTGCCTGGCTCCCTGCACCGCCAGCCACGACCGGGCGGCCTACGCCGACATCGTCGGTCGCGTCCGTCAGGTTTTCGCGGGTGAACTTCATCCGGTCAGCGACGTCATCCATGGCCGGATGCACGAGCTGTCGAACCTCAGTCGCTTCGAGGAAGCGGCTGCATGGCGGGATCGTCTGACGGCATTGGCCCTCGCGAGCG
>JAULZL010000307.1:0-5751 GCA_032117355.1 Candidatus Nanopelagicales bacterium | reverse complement strand
GTTGCGGGGGTCCGTCAGTTCATCGGCGGCAACAAGGCGCAGCAGGACACTACCTACAGTTCCGGCACGCTGCCCTTCACCGGGACGAGCGCGGTCAGCGGACTTCCCGTCCGCGAAGCCACGACTGTCAACCTCATGGTGACCGCGGTAACCGAAGATGCAGTTGTCGACGTGACGCTGCTGCCCTTCCGTGCAGGGGAGGATGTGTCGACCCCGACGAAGCCTCGACGGGTGAAGATCGCGGCCGGGAACGTCCAGTGGCTTGCAGTCGACCCACCGGCTGGGATTGAGTGGTTCACCGCCATCGTGACTCCAGTCGAAGGCTCCGGCCCTGTGCTCGTGGCCCACCAGGTGAGAGAAGCCTCGAAGTACGGCGACCTTGTTACCGGCTATCCGTGGCTTCCCTTGCGCGACACGGTCACTGTTCCTGTGGCCCAGGAAGACCTTGGCTTGACCATTCGGTAGGCATCGATTTCGGGCTGCCCGGCGAGTCACCGTGTCCCGGTCGACTCAGACCGTTAGCGTGCGTTTCATGCCTCGCCGTCGCTGCTCCAAGCCTTCATGCCAGGGAGTGGCTGTGTCAACGCTCACGTATGTCTATGCCGACTCCACCGCAGTGCTCGGACCATTGGCCACGGTGGCGGAACCTCACTGCTACGACCTATGCGACATGCACAGCATGCGGATGACCGCGCCTCGTGGCTGGGAGATCGTACGCATCAGCCCGAATCCCGATGCGCTCAAGCCGACGAGCGATGATCTTGCCGCGCTTGCCGATGCAGTTCGTCAAGCAGCGCGGCCGCGGTACGCCCCGGAGTTGGACGGAACTCTCGGCGCGCCGGCGGGGTCCGTTGAAGTTGGCAGACGAGGGCATCTTCGCGTTCTCGAGAGCAGCGACGGCGACTTCTCTCGGTAGGCTGCTCCTGTGAGAATTCTCGACGACATCATCAAGGCCTACGACGTCCGTGGGATCGTTCCGGACCAACTCGACGCCGATCTGGCCCATGATGTGGGCGCGGCGTTCGTGCGGGTGCTCGGCATTGCATCGCAAGACGGTGGGCCAGGTGTCGTCGTCATCGGTCATGACATGCGTCCCTCGGGCCCCGACCTTGTCGCTGCGTTCGCGGACGGTGTTCGTGAGCAGGGCTGTGACGTCATCCTCATCGGACTCGCGAGTACCGATGGCCTGTATTACGCGTCGGGCAGTCTGGGTGTTCCGGGTGCCATGTTCACCGCGAGCCACAATCCGGCTCGGTACAACGGCATCAAGCTCTGCCGAGCGGGCGCTGCCCCCGTCGGACAGGACACTGGCCTGCGTGAGATCCGCGACATGATCGAAGCTGGCCCGATCCCCACGCCGGATGATCGGCCGCTGGGCGGGGTCCGATCCCAGGACATGCTTGCTGACTACGCGGCGTTCCTTCGCTCGCTTGTCGACCTTTCTGCTATTCGTCCGCTCAAGGTTGTGATCGATGCGGGCAATGGCATGGGCGGCTACACCGTCCCCGCTGTGCTCGACGGGGCAGCCGGGCTTCCTGCTCTGCCCCTCGACATCATTCCGATGTACTTCGAACTTGACGGCTCATTTCCGAACCATGAGGCCAACCCGATCGAGCCAGCGAATCTTGTCGATCTTCAGGCCCGGGTGCTCGAGACTGGCGCCGACCTCGGCCTTGCCTTCGACGGCGATGCAGATCGATGCTTCGTCATCGATGAGCGCGGGGAGGCGGTGAGCCCATCGACGCTCACAGCGCTCATCGCGGCGCGGGAGCTCGTGAAGCACCCAGGGTCCTCCATCATCTACAACCTCATCACGTCAAAGGCCGTCCCGGAGGTCGTCATCGAGAACGGTGGAGTGCCGGTCCGCAGCCGCGTCGGCCACTCCTTCATCAAGGCAACGATGGCCCAGACCAATGCAGTATTCGGGGGTGAGCACTCAGGTCATTTCTACTTCAGGGACTTCTGGCGCGCGGACTCCGGGATGCTCGCTGCACTGCACGCGATGGCTGCACTCGGTGAGACCTCCGACGGTACGCCGCTCTCGAGTCTGCTGCAGTCGTTTAACCGCTACGCATCAAGCGGTGAGATCAACACGAAGGTGGTCGATCAGCGAGAGACCACTGCACGGATTCGTGAAGCGTTCGGCTCCCGAGAAGGCGTCACGATCGACGACCTCGACGGACTGACCTTCACCGGAGATACGTGGTGGTTCAATGTCAGGCCAAGCAACACCGAACCCCTCCTGCGGCTCAATGCGGAGGCGTCCGATGAGGCCACGATGGAGTCGCTGCGCGACGAGGTGCTCGCCCTGATGCGAGCAGGTGCATGATGACGACGCCGAGTGATGCGCAGGCGAGCGGAGCTTCGATCGACCCGGCACTGTGGGAGTTGCTTGCATGCCCGTGCCCAGACCACGGTGAGGTCAGGCTCGACCCTGATACCGGCGAAATCTGCTGCACGGTGTGCGGGCTGAGGTTTCCGATCCGTGATGGCATCCCGGTGATGCTCCTCGACGAGGCGCGCAGGGGCTAGCGCGTGGTGACGGTCATAGGGGGTGTCGTCAAGGACTACGAGTGGGGCATCATCGACGGTCTTGCCCCGTGGTGCGGTGGAGCCACAGGACGGCCGCAGGCAGAGTTATGGTTCGGGTCCCATCCGTCAGGACCGTCGCCGGTCTTGTCGGCAGAGGACGCCGTCCGGTCGCACACATCTGATCCGGCCCGGGGTGATGCAAGTGGGGTCGCGAGCCGATCCCCGCGCGACAAGCACTCCACTCCGCTGCTTGATGCAGTCGGCGTTCCGCTCCTTGTCAAACTCCTCGCTGCTGCGCAACCGCTATCCGTGCAGGTGCATCCCAGAGCCACACTCGCCCGCGACTGGTGGGAGGCGCAGCAAGCGCCTGGCGCCGAGCAGATCCTCGCGGATGCGAACGAGAAGACCGAACTCCTTGTCGCGCTTTCCGAGTTTGAGGCCTTTGTCGGATGGCGTCCGCTCGGGGAGGCGATGTCGATCCTCTCTGGAATCCCGGGCGCACAAGAAGCCGTGAAGCAACTGAACGATGGCGACCGTCCGTCGGCAATTCGCTCGCTCCTTGCGCTCGATACCAGTTCGGAATCCGTGTCGCTGTTGCCGGTGGCTGCGAAAGCGGCGGGCTTGGCTCGGGCTGATTGCGCAGCGTTCGAAATGGTCGTCAGGGTGTATCCGGGTGATCGCGGAGCGCTGCTCACGGCCCTGCTCGCCCACGTGACCCTTAGCCCGGGCTCAGCCGTCTTCGTGCCCGCGGGTGTGCCGCACAGCTACATCCGTGGATTGGGACTAGAGGTGATGACGACCTCCGACAACGTGCTTCGGCTTGGTCTCACCCCCAAGTCCATCTTCATCGCCGAGGCACTCGATGCACTCGACGACACGGCGGTTCCTCAGGTGATTCGCAGGGAGATCGGCGAGGCCATCAGACCGGTGGGAGCCCCATTCGAGGTCACATTCGTGGGCACACAGTCCATTCAGGTGGATGCAGCCGATACCGGGCGATTCACCAACGAACGGGTGGCGGGGGAAGGCACGGATGAGCTGCGTCCATCAGCGCCGCCCTCGCTGTCGCCAGCCGAAGTGCTGCCGACCGGACAGTTTCGACTCTGTCTCGCCATCGAGGGCAATGCGACCCTCACCACCGAGGGCAGGACCGTGTCATTGAGCCAGGGAACCGCTGCGGTGCTCCGGGCATCTGAGCCCACGGCTACGGTGTCGTCATCCGGGCTCGTCGCATTGGTGTCAGGTAGGGGAATGTCGTAGTGAGCACTGAAGGTGGCATGCGCGCCGTTGTTGCGGCGCTTCTTGCGAATATCGGTATCGCCGTGAGCAAGTTCACCGCCTTTGCCTTCACCGGCTCGTCTTCACTCCTGACTGAGGCGATCCACTCGGTCGCTGACTCGGGCAATCAGGTGCTCTTGCTCATCGGAAACAAGCGGTCGAGGAAGGGCGCTGACGCGCATCACAATTTCGGCTACGGACGACGCCGGTTCATCTACGGATTTATCGTTGCCGTCGTGCTCTTCCTCGTTGGTGGGCTGTTCTCGCTCTACGAGGGCTGGCACAAGATCCAGCACCCAGAGGAACTGCGAGATGCATGGATCGCATTCCTCGTGCTTGGGATTGCCATCATCTTGGAGGCGTTGTCGTTCAGGACGGCACTGCGCGAGGCGAGCAGGTCAAAGGGTCGAAGAAGTCTTGTCCGGTTCCTCAAGGACTCCAGGCAGCCCGAACTTCCAGTGATCCTGCTCGAGGATGCCGGGGCCTTGCTAGGGCTCTTCTTTGCGCTCTGTGGCGTCTCGCTCGCGGTCGTCACAGGTAATGGGGTGTGGGACGGGGTGGGAGCCCTCTGCGTCGGCGCGCTCCTCGTCATCATCGCCATCTTCCTTGCCATGGAGATGGCGGCCATGCTCGTGGGCGAGACCGCACTCCCGGAAGAGGTGGCAGCCATTCAGGCGGCGCTCGAGGCAAGCGATGGAGTGCTGAGAGTAATCCACCTGCGAACTCTTCATGTGGGGCCCGACGAACTCCTTGTGGCCGCGAAGATAGCCGTCGCACACAGCGATACCGGCGCCGCGATTGCTGCGGACATCAACGCTGCAGAGGCGTCGTTGCGACGCGCCGTCCCGTCTGCTCGATATGTGTTCCTCGAACCGGATATTGACCGAGACGCCGGCGTCACCGACGAGATTTCGCAGTCGTTCTGAAGCCCGGGATTGACCACAGGCTTCGTCTCGTGGCCATTCGAGTGGGGAGGTTTTCGCGTTCGCATGAGGGCTGGCGAAGCAAATCATGGTGTGAACAAGCGGCCCACTGAGCATTGAACTGCTGAGCGTGACGAGGCGAGCCGCGTCGGTTGTGCCCGACGACTTCCCACGCCACCCGCGCGCTGTGCCCTGACTACCTGCTGCGCACTGCGTGTCGGCGATCACGGGTTCTGAACGTCGTCTGCATGCTGCCGGAATCAGCCGACTGGCGGCTTAATCCTGTGTTGCCAATAGAGGTTTGTCCCATTCAATTCTGGTGAAACGTCATTGCTGCGCCGAGATATGTCAGCGCGCGCTCTACGCAGCCAATATTGCTAGCAATAGCAGTGGTAATTCCCTGTTGGCACTCGTCTGCTACGCCATGGATTTGACCGGACAAGCGAGAGCACGTACATTTACGACATCGTCCCGAGATGAGGCTGGAAGGCCGAGTAGCGGTGCGCGTCCGTACCTTGAGAACTCAACAGCGTGCAACATGTCAATGCCAATTACCCCGTTCCCGGGGTTCGGCTGGGTTTGCCTGGTCGTGTCGTGGGACGGATTCCTTTGGTAGAAATATGAGCACACAGCTCATTCTCTGCCAGTTTCAACTCATACATTTATGGAGAGTTTGATCCTGGCTCAGGACGAACGCTGGCGGCGTGCTTAACACATGCAAGTCGAACGGTGACGGAGGAGCTTGCTCTTCCTGATCAGTGGCGAACGGGTGAGTAACACGTGGGCAACCTGCCCCTGACTTTGGGATAACGCTTCGAAAGAGGTGCTAATACCGGATATGAGCCTCCCTGGCATCTGGGGGGCTGGAAAGTTTTTCGGTCAGGGATGGGCCCGCGGCCTATCAGCTTGTTGGTGAGGTAATGGCTCACCAAGGCGACGACGGGTAGCCGGCCTGAGAGGGCGACCGGCCACACTGGGACTGAGACACGGCCCAGACTCCTACGGGAGGCAGCAGTGG